>JAFAKZ010000526.1 GCA_019234745.1 Burkholderiales bacterium | reverse complement strand
GCAGCGCCACAAGCGCGAAAAGGAGGAGTTGGCCTCGGACAAGCTGTTCAAGGAAAAGCTGCTGGAGAATGTGAGCGGCAGCCTGGTGCGGCCGCTGGACCAGCTGCGCCAGATCGTACACATTCTGGAACGCAACCCGGCCGACCTGGAGCGCGCCATGCCCCATATGCGCAATGCCGTGGAACAGGCACGCAGATTGGTCGATGCGACGACGGAATTCCTCAAGAACGGGGCGCAGCGGGATTTGCCGCTGCGCTGATAAGGTCAGTGCTCTGCCGCCGGCGCAGCCGACCACTGGTTGCCGGATCGCGAGAAGGTCCAGGTGCGGGTGATGGACAGGTAGTCGGCGCGCACGCCGTTCTCGTCCACTACGCCTTCCGGCAGCGGGCCGAACGGGGCCGACTCCTTGACGATGCGGACGGCGGCTGCGTCCAGTTCCTTGTTGCCGGACGAGCGCTCGACGGTCACGCTGCTGAGCGAGCCGTCGCGATGCACTTCCACCGACAGCAGCAGTACGCCGGCGAGGCGCTGGCCGTGGCTGTCGACCGGGTAGTGCTCCGTGCCCACGCGCTCCACGCGTTGGCGCCATTTGTCGACATAGATCGCCTCGTGCAGGCTGCGCGTGCGGGCGCCCACGAAGGCCTTGTGCGGGCGGCTTTGCAGGGCGGAGAGTTCCTGCGCCACTTCCCCTTCCAGGCGGCTTACGTCGTGCGCGTCGCGCTGCACGGCGGGCGCTTCCACACCGGGCGATGCCTGCTGCACCTGCTGCGCCGCCTCGGCGATGACCTTGTCGGCATTGCGCAGCTCGCTCAGCAGCTTGCGCTGGCGCGCTTCCTCCGAATCGATCAGCTTGGTCTGCAGCGACAGGTCGTCCGTCGCCTCGGCCAGGCTCTGCGCGGGCAGGGGGGTCTTGATGTGCTGGTTGGCCAGGTCGGTATTGCCGCCGCCGTCCAGATTGTGTTGCGCCAATGCATCGGGATGCGTGGATGGCGTGGGCGCGTGCGCGTTCACCAGGATGACTTCCAGCGAGGCACGATTGAACAAGCGGCTGGGGTCGGGTGGCCCGAACTTGATCAGCAGGATGACGACGTGCACCAGTACGGATACCACGACGGTGGCCTTGAACAGGCGATTATCCGGCGGCGTGGTGAGCAGGGCGGCGTCAGCTGACATCGGGGTGGTGCGGGTGGGGGAAATAGGGCGATTTGCCGCAGGGCAGTTTAACACAGCGGAAAATGTGCAAGGAATTGGGCGCTTACGAGGCTCACTGAACCGGCGCAGGCGAAGTGCCATTCCAAGCACCTGGTTTCCTCTGCGGTGCTGCGTGGGTCGATGAAATTGCGTTCGGCGCTCCCTCCTTGATATTCGTCAATTGCATGGGGGTAGTCCACGGTCTAACATCATTCGATAGCCCGCAATAGATTTGCAGGGAACCAAGTTACCCCCAACACCTACCAACGGAGATATCGAATGAAAGCGATTCTGATCGCCGGCATCGTCCTCGCTGCCGCCACCACGCAAGCAGCACCCGACGGCGCCGCACTCGCCCAGAAGAATGGCTGCCTGGCCTGCCACGCCGTCGACCACAAGGTGGTCGGCCCTGCCTACAAGGATGTGGCGGCCAAGTACAAGGGCGACAAGGGTGCCGCGGCCAAGTTGGTGGCCAAGGTCAAGGCCGGCGGTTCGGGTACCTGGGGTGCCATCCCGATGCCGCCGCAGCCGGCGTCTGAAGCCGACGTGAAGGTGATCGTCGACTGGGTGCTGAGCCAGAAGTAAGCTGCGGGAAGCGATGCGGCGGACATTGAGCAGGCGCTAACTCCTTGATCCCCGTGAATAAGGCCGAAACAGGACAGATGTGCCTATTTTGGTTGCAAGGCGCGAGCGACAGAAGTAAGCTCGCGCCCCGCATCGACTTTTCCGTGATGGGCGGCGGCGCCGGGATGACGCCCCGTCCGGTATACGTGTGGAGACACAACATGGCCAAGAAACCTCTGACCGAACAGGACATACTGAAGTGGCACGGCGATGATTACATGAACGACGATCACCTCGCGTTCTTCCGCCAACGCCTCTTGGACATGAAGCAGGAGCTGCTCGACAACGCCAGTGCAACGAGTGCCCACCTGCAGGAACAGGAAGCCACCCCCGATCCGGCCGACCGCGCCACGCTGGAAGAAGAATACGCGCTGGAGCTGCGTACGCGTGACCGCGAGCGCAAGCTGCTGATGAAGATCGACTCCACGCTGAAGAAGATCGAAGACGGTTCCTACGGCTACTGCGAAGATACAGGCGAACCGATCGGCATGGCCCGCCTGCTGGCCCGCCCGAC
>JAFAKZ010000076.1 GCA_019234745.1 Burkholderiales bacterium | reverse complement strand
GCCGTCGTGGCGCTCACCTTCCTGGTGATCTGGGAGCTGACGGACGAGCACCCTATCGTGGACCTGTCGCTGTTCAAGCTGCGCAACTTCCGCTTCGGCACCATCGCCATGGCGGCGGCCTATATGTCCTTCTTCTCCATGACGGTGCTCTTCCCGCTGTGGCTGCAGACGGTGATGGGCTATACGCCCACCTGGGCCGGCGTCGCCACCTCGCCCGTGGGCATCTTCGCGCTGATCTTGTCACCCATCGTGGGCCGCAACCTGCAGCGCATCGACCTGCGCATCGTGACAAGCCTGGCCTACGTGGTATTCGCCATCACGGCCTACTGGTTCTCCACCTTCACGCTGGATACCTCGCTCAGCCTGGTCTTCCTGCCACGTCTGCTGCAGGGTATCGCCGTGGCCTGCTTCTTCGTGCCCATCAACCAGATCATCCTGTCGGGCATCCAGCCCACGCGGCTGGCGGCGGCTTCCGGCCTGTCCAACTTCTTCCGTACCCTGTCGGGCAGTATGGGCACGGCGCTCGTGGTGACGATCTGGGATCACCGCACGCAGATGCACGCCGTGCGCATGGCGGAAAGCTTTACCCAGACGGGCACGGCCACGCAGGATTATGTGAGCCAGGTGACCCAGCTGGGTGGCTCCACCAGCGGTGCCTACGCGCAGATCCAGGGCGTCATCCAGGCGCAGAGCGCCATGTTCGCCACCAGCGAGGTGTTCTGGGCCATCTCCATCGTCTTTATCGCGCTCATCACGCTGATCTGGCTCACCCGGCCGCCCTTCGGTGTAGCCGGCGGTGGGGGTGGTGGCCACTAGGGAGCCTCTGACCAAGGAATGCGGCGCCACATCCGGTAACGGATGTGGCGCAGTACTTACATATTGCTGACGGGCCCGCTTGGCGACTTCGCGTTTCGCCATCTACAACGATGTGAGAGATGAGAAACAAAAGGGCTAGTCGCGACAGCCCCATCGGCGGAGGAAGGCATGCGCGTTTCGCGTGAAACAGCCACGCTCGTACAGCAGTGCGTATACGTCTTTGCCGGCTTTGCCGCGCTGGGGCTGCTAAGTTTCGATTTCGCCTACGCCAATGGCGGCGTTGGCTTCGTCTGGCTGCCCAATGCCGTGATGATGGCCGTGTTTACGCGCCTGCCCATGCGCCAATGGGCAGCGCCGGCCGCGGCGCAGTTCGCCGGTAATCTGTTTGCAGCGGTCGGGCATGGCGTCGCGCCCGTGCTCGCCCTATGCTATTGCGCCAGCAACCTGAGCGAAGTACTACTGGCCGCGAGCCTGATTCGGCGTATTCCCGCCATTGCCAGCCGGCCCCTGGGCATGCCCCAGACCACGCGCGCGCTGGGCGTCGCCTTGTTCGTCGCCGCTCCCGTGGGTGCCCTGCTGCGCGCTATCTGCGCCGGCATCCTGACGCAGCGGCCCTGGTATGCCGTGCTGGAAAACAGCTGGCTCAACGATGTGGTAGGCATCCTCACGCTCACCATCCCCGCACTGCTGATCGACCGTGTCGCCCTGCGCCGCCTGGCGGCCCCGCAGTCACTCGGCGCCCTGCTGGCCGCAATTCCCCTGCTCGTCGCCTTGCAGCTCGTGCTGTTCAAGTACGTGGGTTTCCCCTTCGCCTATATCGCCGTGCCGCTGGCACTGATCGCCGTGCACTACGGCGCACTCCTGGCCTGTAGCGCCACCATCGCGTCCTTCGGCATCGTTGCGGGGCTGTGGGCGGCGGGCCACTGGCCCGTTCCGCCAGAACTGGCCGGCATTGGCCTGCGCGGCCTGGCAGCGGCCACCTCGGTCACCATGCTTATCCCGCTCTTGGTGGGCACTGTGGCCGATCAGATCCACAATCAGTCGGCTCAGTCGGCTGCCAGCGAAAGCCACTTGCGCAGTGCGCTCGACGCGGCCGCCACGGGTTTCCTACTAACTAGCGCAGACGGCATCGTGCTGGAGGCGAACGATCACTTGTGCCGCCTGCTGGGCTACCCGCGCGATGCCTTGGTGGGCGCCAAGCACATCGAATTCGTGCACCAGGACGACCGCCACAAGGTCGTGCAGGCGCGCCAGGCGCTGATCCTGCAGCTGGTGCCGGAATACGCCATGGAAAAACGCTACCTGTGCCACGACGGCAGCGTGGTATGGGTGGCGGGCAAGGCAGCACCGCTCAAAGGCGAGGACGGCAAGACGCAGATCATCCTGCAGGTGGAGGACATCACGCTGCGCCGTGCGCACGAACAGGCCATCGACGACCTGACCGAACGCCTGCGCATCGCCACCCGCTCGCTCGGCCTCGGCGTATGGGACTGCGACCTGGCCACGGGCAGGGTGCACTGGGACGAGCGCATGTATGCGCTGTATGAGATCGACCAGGCATCTGCGCCCGACACCTGTGCGATATGGCGGCAACGCTTGCTGCCCGAGGACGTGCTGCACGTACAGGAACTACTCGAACAGGCGCGCCAGAGCGGGCGCGAAACGGCGGCCGAATTCCGCGTGCTGCTGCCGGGCGGGCGCATCCGTCATATCAGCGCGACCGCCGTACGTGTGCACGGCCGCGATGGGCAAGCGCACCTGATCGGCACCAACTGGGACATCACGGAGCGGCGCGAGGCGGAACTGGCGCTGGCCCAGGCGCGCGATGCGGCCGAAGATGCCGCGCGCGTGAAGGGTGAGTTCCTGGCCAATATGAGCCACGAGATCCGCACGCCGATGAATGCCGTACTGGGCATTGCCCACCTGCTCGGCACCACGCCGCTGGGCGAGGACCAGCGCCGCTACCTGGAGCTGCTCAACCGCTCCGGCCGCTCGCTCTTGGGCATCCTCAACAATGTACTGGACTACTCCAAGATCGAAGCGGGCCGGCTCGACCTCGCGCCCGTGCCCTTCAATGTGGAGGAGGTCGTGGAATCGCTCGCCGGCCTGATGTCGGCCGCCGCCAGCGACAAGCATATCGAGCTGGTCATCGACGTCGAGCACGACGTGCCGCCGCAGTTGTTCGGCGACAGCTTGCGCCTGCAGCAGGTGCTGCTTAACCTCACAGGCAACGCGGTGAAGTTCACCGAGCACGGCGAGGTGGTGGTAGCGATACGCCTGGAGCGGCGCCAAGGAACACAGGCCGTGCTGCACTTCAGCGTGCGCGACACGGGCATCGGCATCGACCCGGCGGCGCAGGCCAAGCTATTCAGCGCCTTTTCACAGGCCGACAGCTCGACCACGCGGCGCTTCGGCGGCAGCGGCCTGGGGCTTGCCATCTGCCGCAAGCTGGTAGATATGATGGGCGGGCAAATCGGCCTGCGCAGCACGCCCGGCGCGGGCAGCGAGTTCTGGGTGACGCTGCCCTTCGAGGTGCGCGGCGAGCAACCGGCTTTCGACCTGGCCCCCGTGGAACAGCCGCACCATGTGCTGCTGATCGACGACAATGCCGCCTGCCGCCACGCCGTTGTACGCCTATTGGCGCGCTGGGGCTGGCGCGTGACGACGGCCGAGGGCATCGAGCAGGCCCTGAGCCGCCTGCGCCTCAAGCAGGACGCAGCGACGCCATTTGGCGTGGTGCTGCTGGACTGGCAGCTGCCGCAACGGGATGGGGTAACTGCCGCGCAGGCCGTGCAGGCCCTGCGCGCCGAGGTACAGGCACCCGTGTGCCTGCTGGTCGATTCCTCCTACCGCAATGCAAGCCCGGACGACGCAGACAGCGCCGCTTTCGAAGCGATACTGGACAAGCCGGCGACGCGCGCGCGCCTGTATGCGGCGCTGAAAGCGGCGCTGCTGGGCCTACCGGCGAACGCGCAGGCGGAAAACCCAGCCAGCTATATGACGCGGCCGCTGACGGGCTGTCATCTACTCGTGGTGGAAGACAATGAGATCAACCAGATCGTGGCGCGCGAGCTGCTGCAGCAGCAGGGCGCCACGCTGGAGTCCGCTCGCAACGGCGTGGAGGCGCTGGCGCGCCTGGAGCATGATGCCGAGCGCTTCGACGTCGTGCTGATGGACGTGCAGATGCCATTGATGGACGGCTATACGGCCACGCGGCAGATACGCGGGACGCTGAAACTCAGCCTGCCCATCATCGCCACCACGGCCGGCGTATCGCAGGCCGAGCGCGAGCGCTGCTTGGCCTCTGGCATGACCGACTTCGTGACCAAGCCCATCGAAGTGTCCGAATTGGTGGCCGTGATACGCCAATACCTGTCCGGCGGGTCGGTCGCCCTGAGACGCACACTTCCCCTGCGTAGCCAGGCGGTGGCCGAAGCAGCCGTATCGGCACAGGCGCGCCACTTCGACCCGGCCGCCGTGCTCGACAGTGTGCTGGGCAATGCATCCACCCAGCATCGCATCATCGAAGCGTTCGCGCAGGAGGCGGAAGGCTTGTTGCAAAGCGCGCGCCGCGGCGTGGAGGAAGGCAACCTGGCCACGGCGCGGCGGGCCATGCATACGCTCAAGGGCACAGCCGGCACGCTGTGCGCCAATGCCCTGCGCGAACAGGCTGCGCTAGCCGAGGCCGCCTGCACGGCGGGCGAGCGCACGAACGCACAGACGGGCTTCGACGCCGTCGAGATGGAGCTGGTCGCCGTGCTGGCCGAAATCCGCGTCTGGCAGTCGCACAATCCCTCCCCGCACGCGGTCAAGGCAGGCGGGGGAACACCGCTCGATAGCGCCCGGCTGGAAGAACTGTTGCCGCTCTTGCGCGGCCAGAACATGCGCGCCGTGGCCGTGTTCGACCAGATGCGTGGCGGGCTGGCGGCAGCGCTTACGCCGAGCGCCTTCGATGCGATAGACAATGCCATGCAGCGCCTGCGCTTTCCAGAAGCGTTGGCGCTGCTGGAGACGCATCTCGCAGCGGCTGGTAAATAGCTGGGAATGGCCTAGCGGGCCAACAGTTCGCGCAAGGCGGCAAGCGTGCGCAGCTCGCGCCGCACGTGGCGTTCCACGTCTTCACGGCTAAGGTGGCCACCGTTGCAGGGCACTTCCGCCGGCGCAACCCCCAGTGCCGCGCACAGGGCCAAGGCGTCGTTGGCAGGGATGGCGGGCTGCGGGCGCAGACAGGCAGCGATAGACAGGTTGTCGTCCGCATCCTCGGGCGGCAAGAGTCCGATGCCGAACGCCGGCTCCTCCGCTTCGATCATGGCCAGCAAGTCGCTCGCCGCCAACGGCTCGCCAATCGCCACGCAATGCTCCGTCAACACGCCGGCCATTGGCGTCAGCACAAGCTGCGTTTCGCCCGCCACCGCAAGACGCACAAGGGGCACGTCGGCGTTTACCTCGCCACCCGCGGGAATCAACCATTCCATCACCACGGCAGGCGCGGCAAGGTCGTCGGGTGCGCAGACAAGATGGGTTGTGTAGGACACGATTGAGCTCAGTTAAAGCTTGGGCGGGTGAATATGCATTGATCATACTTTGTGCAGGGTAAGACGCAAGACAACTCGTCCCCCGAATTCGCACGCTGGTCGCAGACCTTCCAATTTGCTATATCCAAACTCGACGTCAGCACAGCAGCGCGAGAAACGGGGGCGGGACTGTCGACTTATACCCGTTCGCTATATTTTGAGCGCCGATAGTTGTTTTAGCAGCATATGCCTACCCCGCTACCATAGCGGCATCGCATCCGCCGCGCCACAAGCGCGGGGATCATCACCCGGAGACGCTACCCCCATGTCGTTCGATCCACTCCTAGGCCTGATCGGCCAGACCCCGCTCGTCAAACTCAGCCGGCTCGATACGGGCCCCTGCGAACTCTTCGTCAAACTGGAAAACCAGAACCCCGGCGGCTCCATCAAGGACCGCATCGCGCTCACCATGATCGAGGCGGCCGAACGCGAGGGCAAGCTCAAGCCCGGCGGCACCATCGTGGAAGCCACCGCCGGCAATACGGGCCTAGGCCTGGCGCAGGTGGCCGTGCGCAAGGGCTACAAGCTGAAGCTGGTGGTGCCGGACAAGATGAGCCTGGAGAAGATCCTGAACCTAAAGGCGCTGGGCGTGGAAGTGCTGATCACCCGCTCGGACGTGGGCAAGGGCCACCCGCTCTACTACCAGGACTATGCCCTGCGCGTGGCGCAGGAAACGCCGGGCGCCTTCTATATCGACCAGTTCAACAACCCCGCCAACCCGGCCGCGCACGAGCACGGCACGGGCCCGGAAATCTGGCAGCAGATGGGCCATGACGTGGACGCAGTCGTCGTGGGCGTGGGTTCCAGCGGCACGCTCACGGGCCTGTCGCGCTTCTTCCGCCGCGCTGCCCCCAATGTGGAATTCGTGCTGGCCGACCCGGCCGGTTCCGTACTGGCCGACTACGTGGAAACAGGCAAGTTCGGCCAGGCCGGCAGCTGGCGCGTAGAGGGCATAGGCGAGGACTTCATCCCCCCGCTGGCCGACTTCGACTCCGTGCGCCACGCCTACCGCATCCCCGATGAAGAGAGCATCGGCATGGCGCGCCAGCTGCTGGACGAGGAAGGCATCCTGGCCGGTTCCTCCAGCGGCTGCCTGGTGGCCGCAGCCCTACGCTACTGTCGCGCGCAGACCACGCCGAAGCGTGTGGTCACGTTCATCTGCGACAGTGGCAATAAGTACCTGTCCAAGCAGTTTAACGAAGGCTGGCTGATCGACCAGGGCCTGTTGCAGCTACCCCAGCGCGGCAACCTCACCGACCTGATCACACGCCGCCACGACAAGGGTGCCACCATCACCGTGCGCCCGGACGAGTCGCTCGCCGACGCCTACGCGCGCATGCGCCGCCACGATATCTCCAGCCTGCCCGTGGTGGAAGGCGAAGCAACGGTGGTGGGCCTGATCGACGAATGGGACCTGCTGCTGGCCGTGCACGACGAGCCAGAAAACTTCCGCCAGCCCGTGAGCAATGCCATGAGCCACGAGCTGGAAACGGTCGCGCCGGACGACGACGCAGAAAAACTGCTGGCCATTTTCAAGGCCGGCCGCGTCGCCATCGTAGTGGAAGGGGGCCGCTTCCTGGGGCTGATCACGCAGTCGGACCTGATCAACCATTGGCGGCATCGGCTGCGCTGAGCGCCACGTCGCCACAACTACATTCAGCTGCATATACCGAATACTTAAAGGGAAGTACCCATGCCCAAGCACCTCGACACTCTCAGCGTCCACGCCGGCTACACCCCCGATACCACGGGGGCCGTCATGCCGCCCATCTACACCAGCTCCACCTTCGCCCAGCCCGCGCCGGGCGAGCACACGGGCTATGAATACGCGCGCAGCGGCAACCCCACGCGCCACGCCTTCGAGCGCGCGCTGGCCGAACTGGAAGGCGGCGTGCAGGGCTTCGCCTTCGCCTCCGGCCTGGCGGCTTCCTCGACCGTGCTGGAACTGCTCGACGCGGGCAGCGAAATCGTTACGGTAGATGATTTGTACGGCGGCGCCTGGCGCCTGTTCGAGCGCGTGCGCAACCGCACCATGGGCCTGAAGACGCGCTATGTCGCACCGGACGATATCGCCGCGCTGAACGATGCCGTCACGCCCAATACCAAGCTGATCTGGGTGGAAATCCCCACCAACCCGCTCCTCAAGGTGCCGGACCTTACGGCCATCGTCGCCGCGGCGAAGCGCGTAGGCGCCATCACGGTGGTCGACTCCACCTTCGCCACGCCCTACCTGCTGCGCCCCATCGAGTTCGGCGTGGACATCGTGCTGCACTCGGTAACGAAATACCTGAACGGCCACTCCGACGTGATCGGCGGCGCCGCCATCGT
>JAFAKZ010000073.1 GCA_019234745.1 Burkholderiales bacterium | reverse complement strand
GAAATCTGGCGTGCAAGTGCTCACCATCAAACCCGGTTTCGTCGATACGCCCATGACGGCAGAATTCAAGAAGGGCGCACTGTGGGCCAAGCCCGATGGCATCGCCCGTGGTATCGTCAGCGCCATCGACGGCCGCCGCGACGTCGTCTACCTGCCCGGTTTCTGGCGCTGGATCATGCTGATCATCCGCCATATCCCCGAACCGATTTTCAAGCGCATGTCCCTGTAAGAGTCTGTCTATGCTGTTCCTGTACCGCCACCGCTACCTGCTCGGCCAACTGGTACGCCGCGAAGTCGTCGGCCGCTATCGCGGCTCCGTACTCGGCCTCGCCTGGTCCTTCCTCAACCCGCTCCTGCTGCTCACAGCCTATACCTTCGTGTTCGGCCTGGTGTTCAAGTCCAGCTGGAACGTGGGCGAGAAGGGCAATATGGCAGAGTTCGCCCTGATCGTGTTCTGCGGCATGATTCCCTTCAACCTGGTATCGGAGACGCTGGCGCGCGCACCCAGCCTGATGCCGGCCAATGCGAGCTATGTGAAGAAGGTCGTGTTTCCGCTGGAAATCCTGCCGCTGTCCATCATGGGTGCGGCGCTGGTACATGCCCTGATCAGCATGCTGATCCTGATTGCCGGCGTCGCCATCGTCACGGGCAAGCTCAGCCCCATGATGCTGCTCTATCCCGTCGTGCTACTGCCCGCGCTGCTGCTCACGGCTGGCCTTTCCTGGTTCTTGGCTTCGCTCGGCGTGTTCCTGCGCGACCTGCAGCAGCTGGTCGCGCTGCTGCTGCAACTCTTGATGTTCCTGAGCCCCATCTTCTACCCGGCCAGCCGCCTACCGGCCGCCTTGCGCACCGTTGCGCAGCTGAACCCGATGACACAGGTGCTGGAGAACGGACGCAGCGTGGTCGTGTTCCAGCAGATGCCGGACTGGATGTCTTGGGGTGTCTGGATGGCGTTGGGCGGCGTCGTGGCGCTGGCCGGCCTGACCTGGTTCAACAAGACGCGGCATGCGTTTGCGGATGTCCTCTAAGTCCATCCCAGGAATGAAAAAAACCACGGCACATGCCGTGGCTTTTTTTGCGGGGAAGGCGACTTAAGCGACGCGCTTGAGCCACGCTCCCGGCCAGTAGGTAATCGGCTGCGTGATCACGCCTTCGTTGAACACGAAAGCCGGCGTTTCCAGCACGAAATTCTTGTTCTTCTCAGCGAATTCGCGCGCCGCCTCTTCCGGGTTGTTCCAGGTCCAGTCCGGCTGCGTACGCGGCGCGTTGCCAAGATGGCCCATGATGCCGTCGGTGGCGACGATATAGGAACCGACGGACACCATCGAGGCATAGGCCTCAAGCTCGGCCGCCACGTGTGCCTTGGTGTGGTTGGAGTCGAGCAGGATCAGCGTCTTCTCGCCTGGCTTGATCTGGTCACGCACCTTGCCGACGATAGCCTCGTCGACCGAGCTGCCTTCGAACATGGTGATGTAGTCGGCGTACATCTCGTGCGACTCGATGGCGGCACGGTTGTGCGGGCGGATCTCGATGTCCACGCCCACCACGCGGCCGCGGCCCATGGCCTTGCACAGGCTGGCGTAGAAAATCAGCGAGCCGCCGTGGGCGATGCCCGTTTCGATGATGACATCCGGCTTCACGGTGTAGATCACTTCCTGCAGGCGCACCATGTCTTCCGGCAGCTGGATGATGGGGCGGCCCATCCACGAGAAGCTGTAGACATGCTTGGCGTCCCAGCCGCTACGCAGCCAGGCCTTGGAAACGAGGGCGAAGGCCTCAGGCGTGCCGATCGCGTGGGTCGCCTCACCTTGGCTGACGGTACCGGCTTCGAGGTCGATTTGAATCTTCATACGGGCTTTTCCAATATATGCGTGCCGGATGGCCGACGGGTATTGCTATTCGCCAAACGCGATCTCGGCAAGCGGCCGGGCACGGGCGCCAAACGCTTGCTCGATGCGGCTGACATCGATTTCGGGGAAGACGACACGGCTCGCGGCCGGGTCGACTTCGTAAGTAAAACGGTAGCGCTGGGCTAGCATCTCCAGCAGCGCGGCGTTGCTTACATTGACGCCAGACGCCACATTGTAGATGGCGTGGTTGCCTTCCTGAGCAATACGCGGCAAGAGCGGTACCACATCGTCCAGCGCAATATAGTCCTTGGCAGAATCGAGCGTGGAGCGCAGCACGATCTTGCCCTTGCTGCGGATATCGTCCAGCAGCGAATCCACAAAGCTGGGTGAGCGACGCGAACCACCCAGCACGTTCGACAGCCGTGCCACGCGCACCTGCCTATCGGCAAAGGCGCGGCAGAGCGATTCTCCCGTCAGCTTGCTGAGATTATACAAATCATCGGCTTGGTTCGGGTTGACCTGCAGTGCACCGTCTTCGCCGCCATGCCCTGCCCCCAGGTAGACACGCGTAGTCGACAGGTAGAGCAATCCGCGGAAGCGCGCCTCCTTGAGTACGCGCGCAAGCAGACTGATATGGGCATCGATGGTCTGCAGGGGTTTGCTGCGGAAATCGGCCGTCATGCCCACGCAATAGTAGACCTGGCCCAGGTCCTGCAGGAACACGGCCTCGTCACCGCGGGCTGGGCAATAGACCTCGTGCCCGAGCGATTCGAGATGCGCCTTGAGCTGGCTGCCGATATAGCCGGACGCGCCGAGGATGGTCTGCCTCACTCGCGGAACCCCTTCAGCTGCAGGGGGTTACCCGCGTGGATGGAATATTCGGGCAGCTCGCCGCGCACCACGGAGCCGGCGCCGATCACGCAGCCGCGGCGCAAAATGGTGCCATCGAGCAACACACAGTTCGCACCAATCCAGACGTCGTCTTCAATGATGATGCCACCCTTGCTGGGCGCGAAGCGCTGCTCGGCAATGAGCCGGCCGCGCTCCTTGTAGGCGTGATTCACCGGGGCAAAGGTGCAGTTGGCCGCGATGGCTACGTGGTTGCCGATGGTGACGCCATTGCCGGAATAGATCACGCAGCCGGAGTTGATATAGCAGTGCTCGCCGATCGAAACATCGCCGCTGCCGCCCGTGAACTTGATCTTCACGAAGGCGTCGATGGTCGAATTCGCGCCGACGACCAGCTTGCTGCCGCGTACGGACGTTTCGATATCGGCCAGCGGTGAAATGCGGGCGCTAGGGTCGAACTCATTCATGGCTCGCCTCCTGCCACAGGGAGTAGCCGCGGTCGCGCTCACTGATAGTGCGCTCGGCCTCGGGCCAGGCGATGGCGAAGCGCGGGTCGTCCCAACGGATGCCACGCGCGGCCTGGGGGTGATAGAACGCACCCATCTGGTAGAACACTTCGGCGTCGTCACTCAGCGTCTGAAAGCCGTGGGCCACGCCTTCTGGGATGTAGAGCGCGCGGCGGTTATCGGCGCTCAGCTCGAAGGCCTGCCAGCGACCGAAAGTCGGCGAATCGGCACGCACGTCGAGCAGCACGTCGTAGATGGCGCCGCGCGTCACACGCACAAGCTTGGTCTCGCCGTGCGGCGCGGCCTGGTAGTGCATGCCGCGCAGCGTGCCGCGACGGGCGTTGTAGGAAATATTGCACTGGACCAACTGACTGTCGAGGCCGTGCTCGGCGAACTCGCGCTGGCACCAGCTGCGCGCGAAGAAGCCACGCTCGTCGACCGCGGGTTCCAGTTCGATCAGCCAGGCGCCTGCCAGCTCGGTCTCAATAAATTTCACAGCACCGTGACCTGCGGGATAGGCACGACGAAACGGCCGCCCCATTCGCGGATATGGGCCATTTGAGTGACGATCTCGTCCTTGAGATTCCAAGGCAGGATCAGCACGTAGTCGGGCCGCGTCTCGGCAATGTGCTCGGGCGCATAAACGGGAATGCGCGTGCCGGGCAGATAGGTGCCCTGCTTGTGCGGGCTGCGGTCCACCGTGTAATCGATGAAATCGCTACGGATGCCGCAGTAATTGAGCAGGGTATTGCCCTTGGCCGGCGCGCCGTAGCCGACCACCGTCTTGCCTTGGCGCTTGGCTTCGATCAGGAAGGACAGCAGCGCGCGCTTGGTCTCGCGAATCTGCTCGGCGAAACGGGCGTAGGTGTCGATGCGGTCCAGGCCGAAATCGCGCTCGGCCTTGATGAGCGCTTGGTAGCGCTCCGTCGGCTGCGCGCGGGCGTTGTCGGCGTGGCGTGCGTAGATGCGCAGCGAACCGCCGTGCGTGGGCAACTGCTCCACGTCGTACAGCTTGAGGCCGTGGGCTGCGAAAATCTTCTCCACTGTGATCAGCGACAGGTAAGAGAAGTGCTCGTGGTAGATCGTGTCGAACTGGTTATGGCGGATCAGTTCCAGCAGGTGCGGGAATTCCATGGTGATCAGGCCGTCCGCCTTCAACGCCCACTTCATGCCGCCGACGAAGTCATTGATGTCCGGTACGTGCGCCAGCACATTGTTGCCCAGTAGCAGGTCGGCCTGCTGGCCTTGCGCAGCCAGCTCCTTGGCCGTCTCCACGCCAAAGAACTTCACCACAGAAGGTACGCCCTTCTCGATTGCCACCTTAGCCACGTTGGCGGCCGGCTCCACGCCAAGCACGGGCACGCCGTCACGTACGAAATACTGCAGCAGGTAGCCGTCATTGCTGGCGATCTCGACCACCAGGCTGTCCTTGCCCAGGCCCAGCAGCTCACGCATCTGCTGCGTATAGCGCTCGGCGTGTTCCAGCCAGGAGGTGGAATAGGACGAAAAGTAGGCGTAGTCCGAAAAGATCGCTTCCGGGCTTTCGAATTCTTCCAGCTGCACCAAGTGACAGGATTCGCACACATAGGCGTGCAGCGGGTAGAACTTCTCTCCCTTGCCCAAGTCGGCAGCCTTCACGTAGGAGTTGGACAGCGGGCTCAGGCCAAGGTCGGCGAAGCTATGGGTAAGCGGGGTGGCGCAGAATCGGCAGGCGCGGGACATATTGGGACTCGGGACTCGAAACTAGGAGGAATGAGCTGCAGCGGCGTGCGCCAGATAGTCATCGATTTCACGATCGCACAGGGTGCAGATCGCGGCCGCATCAGTTGCGGCAAGTGCTTGTTTATACCATGTTACGGTACGGCGAATGGCCTCCTCCGGTCCGTAAACCGGGCGCCAGTTCGTCTGTGCCATCGTGTGTGAAATATCCAGCGATAGGAGCCCTGCCTCGTGTACTTGCGCACCTTGTTGCGGCGTCAACTCCCAACTGGCGCCGTCGCCCCAATACTGGGTGAGCAGGCCGGCGACTGCACCGACGTTCAGCACCTGTTGCGCATGCGGCCCGAAGTTGAAGGCCGTCGCATATTTCGTCGGTTGCTGCCATTGCAATTGCGCCAGCTGCAGATAGCCGGCCAGCGGCTCCAACACCAGTTGCCAGGGACGTACCGACTTGGGGTTGCGCACCACCAGCGGCTTGCCGGCCTGCATGGCACGCACACAGTCCGGCACCAGCCGGTCGGCCGACCAGTCGCCACCGCCGATCACATTGCCGGCGCGCGCGGTCGCCACGCTGACGTTCTGTGCAGCGAGGAAGGACAGGCGATAGGACGCTGCTACCAGTTCGGTGCACGCCTTGCTGGTGCTGTAGGGGTCGTGGCCACCCAAGGGGTCTTGCTCACGATAGGGGTAGTGCCATTCGCGGTTCTCGTAGACCTTGTCCGTCGTGATCACGAGACAGACACGGACGGACGGGGTGTGGCGCACACTCTCCAGCAGATGCGTCGTGCCCATCACATTAGAGGCAAACGTCTCGACCGGGTCGGCATAGGACGCACGCACCAGCGGCTGGGCGGCCAGATGCAGCACGATGTCCGGCTGCGCCTCGGACATCGCCGCGCGCAACGCAGCCAAGTCGCGGATGTCGGCAATATGGTTGCGCTCGATCTGGCCAGCGACGTCGGCCAGCTGGTACAGGCTGGGATCGGTAGAAGGCGCCAGCGCATAGCCGGTCACCTGCGCACCCATGCGCTTCAGCCACAGTGCGAGCCAAGCACCCTTGAAGCCGGTATGCCCGGTCAGGAATATCCGCTTGCCGCGCCAGAAAGCGTCATCGATCACGACCAGACTTTCCACGGTGCGCGGCCAGACTGCCACAGGTCTTCCAGCAGGTTCTTTTCGCGCAGGGTATCCATAGGTTGCCAGAAACCGTTGTGCTCAAAACCTTGCAGCTGGCCTTCCCGCGCCAGCCTTACCAGCGGCTCCTGTTCCCAGCTCGTATTGTCATCGGGAATGTAGTCGACGACCTTGGGCGATAGCACGAAGAAGCCGCCATTGATCCAACCGCCTTCGCCAGCCGGCTTCTCTACGAAGCCACGGATCGCGTCACCATCCCGATCCAACGCGCCATAACGGCCAGGTGGCTGCACGGCCGTGACTGTCGCCAAACGACCGTGCGCACCGTGGAAATCGATCAGCTTGCGAATGTCGACGTTCGACAGCCCGTCGCCATAGGTAAAGCAGAACGGCTCGTCACCCAGGTATTTGCGGACGCGCTTCAGGCGCCCACCCGTCATCGTATGCTCGCCCGTATCCACCAGCGTCACGCGCCAATCTTCCGCGCTGTTCTGGTGCACCGTCATTTTGTTTTCCTTCATGTCGAAGGTGATGTCCGACATGTGCAGGAAGTAGTTGGCGAAATATTCCTTGATCAGGTAGCCCTTGTAGCCGAGGCAGATCACGAAGTCATTCACGCCATGCGCGGAATAAATCTTCATGATGTGCCAGATGATCGGCTTGCCGCCGATCTCGATCATGGGCTTGGGGCGCAGATGGGACTCTTC
>JAFAKZ010000373.1 GCA_019234745.1 Burkholderiales bacterium | reverse complement strand
ATCGTTCACATTACCCTCGTTGAATTGAAACGATAGCCTTGGGGGCCATATGAGTCAGTTGGCATTTGTTGTCGCGCTTCTTGTTGTCCTGTCTGTCGCACTGGCGTTCATTGGCATGCGCTTCAGGAGCACGGCGGCAAGACGACTTGTACTGCTGCGCAAGTTCGCTCAACTACGCATATCGGAGGCCGAAGGCCGCTCCGATCTTGTGGGTGCGCTGCGCCGTGAAGGCATTGTGGTGAGCGCGGACTCGGCTTTGCTGGGTGGTCCCACCGAGCTGGCGGCGAGCTCGACCGATACTGTTAGGAGGATCGCCCAGGGACTTGCCGATTCAATCGTGTTGGCCAAGGCCGCGATCACAGAGCAGTTCGGTCGTGCGCACGAGATACAAGACACCATGAGCGATATGCTGACCGCTATCGACAATGTCGCGAGCGACGCCAAGGAAAGCTCCTCGGTTGTCTGCCGTGCCGTAGAGATTGCGGAGGAGGGCGACAACCTGGTGGCGGCGGCCAAGGGTGAACTGGGCCAGCTCGCCGATAGCCTGGCAAGTGTGGAGCTCAGCCTTAAGACCTTATTCGAGAGCACGAGGGACATCAGCGGCATCCTGGTGGTAATCGACGACGTGGCAAAGCAGACCAATCTGCTTGCATTGAATGCCGCCATCGAAGCCGCCCGGGCGGGTGAAGCTGGTCGTGGCTTTGCCGTTGTGGCGGACGAAGTACGGAAATTGGCTGCAAAAACTGCGAGTTCTGCGCACGAAATCGAGGGTATGGTTTCCAAACTCCAGAGCCAGACCGACGCAACCTGGTCAACGATGGCCGATACCAAGGCCAGAGCCGACAAAGCGATTGAAAGCTCCTCAACGACCGGCGCCGCACTGCAGCGGCTCGCCGCGTTTTCCGATGAAATCAATCAATACGCTACAAAGATAGCGGCAACTGCCGAGGCGCAGAGCAGGCTCGCGCATCGCGTAAACGAGAACTTGGCAGTCGTCACTGACATCACCGACAAGATCATGATTGGCGTGGAAAAGGATCGGGGCTTGTCGGAAGAACTTACAGCGAGCGTGGCAAAGCTCGGGCGCTAGGCTGAGGCCGTGCGATCCGGTAGATCGCGGCGCGAGACTGCGAATTTCCCAAGGAGGGTGTGTGAGTCAGTCTTTGCATGGGCTCCTCCATGTCAGACTCCAAGCCATCGCGAGCTGCTTGCGACGTGTAGCCGTGGACATGAGCGAATCGACACGGATGGCGAATGCACGATCAGCCGGGGTGGCTTGCCGGCTGGTTTGGCTGCTTTCACTGTCCTCGGCAATATCGGTTTGCGCCGACGATATCAAAGTCAGCGTGCCGGAAATTCCGCCGCTCGTGCAGAGTACGAGAGGCGGTCAGATTGTTGACCTGGTGCACGCCCTGTCGTCCCACTATGATGGCGGCCGCTTCCTCATCGAGGGCCCCTACCCGTTCAAACGGTCGATTGACAATGTCGCATCGGGCAAGAGCGATATGCATATACCGCTACTGTTCAACCCCGCTGCCCCGAATCCGCCACCAGGCTGCATTTACTCGACGGAATCCATGTTCCACGTGGTTTTTGTCCTCTATGTGCGCAACGACCACCCGATCCGATCGCTGTCCTCGCTCTCCAACCTCAAGCTCGAAGGATTCAGCATCGAAACAGATGCGGCGCATATTCACCTTTTCCCATTCCCGCTGGAACCGGCAGTCAGCATCGAGAGCGCCTTGAGAAAAGTCGAAGCGGGCCGAATCGACGGCTTCTTGTTTGCCATGAAGGAAACCGATGCCGTGCTGAGGCGACTGGCATTCCAGGATATTCGGCGCATCGAATATGGCAGCTTCGACGCCCGGGCGATATTTCCCGATACGCCCAAAGGCCGACGCCATGAGGCGATCTACTCCCAATTGCTCAGGGATTGCAATACATCAGGGGAGTGTCCTCGTCTTCTAGGGGATTTGGCCCATGAAAGGTTCGTCGAATCCATCTGGTGAGAATGCGAGTTCCTTGGCCCAAATTGAAGAAGTTCAAGCTTGATCTGACAGACACCCCCTCTCGCGCATTCTCACGCAACGCGTCACGTCGCCTGCTGCCCCGGCTTGCCGGGCTCAGCACAAAGCAGTAAGGAATTCCTACAGGAAAAACGGCGATTTCTTGCGCGCGTTGCAAACCGTCTCTGCCTACGATCCATTCGCATGGCCGTAATTACAAAGGAGACAACGGTGCGATATCTGCCGCAACTTCCGCAACCGGCTTGGCCGGTATGGAGGCCAACGTCAGCTCGGACGTATTCAGCGCGCCCTCCACGAAACCCTGGTAGTCGGAATAGGCTTCGCCCACGATGTGCACGTTCTTTGCGCCGTTGCCGAAATCGAAGGCCTTGAACAGCTCCATCACCTTCCACGACCGTACGCCGGGTTGCCAGCCGTGGTTGGCGGCGCCGTAGGGTGCGCGCGCCCAGTCGCGGATGCCATAGGTGACGATGGATTCCTTGATCATGTCGCGGGCGCGGTCGAGCGACTGCTCGGCAAATAGGCTGCGCGCACGGTCGGTCAGCTTGAAGCTGGTACGCCGCTCGTCGACCAGGCGCTTCACGTCACGCGCCACAAAGAGCGAGAACGCGTCGACGATGTTCACGTTGTGATCCATCTCCGCCCGGTCGTGGTTGTTAGGTTTCGTCACA
Organism: Burkholderiales bacterium; assembly: GCA_019234745.1. Classification (GTDB taxonomy): domain Bacteria; phylum Pseudomonadota; class Gammaproteobacteria; order Burkholderiales; family Chitinimonadaceae; genus JAFAKZ01. The sequence goes on along the minus strand of JAFAKZ010000373.1, from coordinate 13,742 downwards.
TAGTGCTTCCAGAACTCGGTCGACGGCCGGTCCATATAGAGCAGCACCATCCCGTGGCCGTCGCGGTCGTCGTCGCGCGGGCGGCGGAAGTAGTGGATCTCGCGCGTGGGCAGACAGTTGGCATACTGCTGCGGGCGCTGCTCGTAGTCCCACCACGGCGTATCCGTGACGAAGAAGACCTTGAGCATGGGGAAGCCGTTGACGGCATTGAGCCGGGCGGCGACGTGCTCGGGCAGGTGCGACGCAAGCTTGACCAGCGGCAGGCGCGGCAGGGCGAGGATCAGCCGGTCCGTTTCGAGTTTGAGCGTGCCGGACGTCGTATGGACGTCCAGCTCCAGGCGCGACTTGCCGAGCGCCACCGGGCGGAAGCCCGTCAGCGTGTGGCCGCCGGCCAGCGTGATGTTTGGGTGGACGCGCAGGCGCGCCATCAGACCGTCAGTCAGCTTGGCCGTGCCGCCGTCGACTGACGCAAGTTGCTGGCCGACCGTCTTCAGCGCGCGCAGCCACCAGATGATCCACTCGATGGCGTTCAGGTTCTCCGGGATCATATGGTAGAAAGTCCCGGTATCGCGCAGCTTGGTCAGTGCGAGGTGGCTCAGCACACCCTCAGAAGAAAGCGCATTCCAGAAGCCCATATTCCACAGCGGCTGGCCGTTGAACTGCGCGTGCTTGCGCATGCGGGCGTAGTCGGCCTCCGTCAGGCTGTCTATCCAGTCCTGGTCGCTGGGGTCGCGCCCCATGATCAGCATGATGCCGCGCTTGAGCAACTGCAGCGAGTTGAGGCCCTGCTCCTCGGGCGGCACGTCGTAGCTAGGCGCGTTGACCTCTTCGCCTTCCGGGCCGCTGAACTCCGTGAGCTTCACGCCCAGTTCCTGGCACAGGCTGCTGAAGCGCGGCTGCAGCGTCGGTTCGAAGCGCATAGGGCCGTATTCGGCGACAAAGCCGTCCATGTCCTCCGTTTCGATGCGCCCGCCCCAGCGGTCGAGCGAGGCTTCGAGGATCAGGACCTGGTGCCCGGCATCCGCCAGGCGCCACGCACAGTAAAGACCGGAAATGCCACCGCCGGCTACGATGACTTCATGGAAGCTCATGGATATTTCTCTCTCTGGAATTCGGCATAATTGGCCTAGCGGGCGGGGCGAGATAATATCCGGTCGCCACTGGAGGGCCAACGTTTTTTGCGCATCACCGCTTCTATTGGCGTTCTATTTACGCACAGGATAGCAGCCATGAACCCGACCGCCTCACTTCCCCTGTTGTTGCGAGAAGTGCGTGCCTGCACGGTCTGCGCGCCCTACCTCAGCGACGGCGTACGCCCGATCGTGCAGGTGGACGCCCAGGCTCGCATCTTGATCGCGGGACAGGCGCCTGGCCGAAAGGTGCACGCCAGTGGGATACCCTTCGATGACGCCAGCGGGGAGCGGCTTCGGTCCTGGATGGGAATCGGACGCGAAGTGTTTTACGATGCCACGCGGGTCGCCATCCTGCCCATGGGTTTCTGTTACCCTGGCACTGGCAAGTCGGGCGATCTGCCGCCGCGCAAGGAGTGCGCACCCCTGTGGCGCACGCGCCTGCTGGACGCCATGCCCAATATCGAGCTTCTGCTGGTGATCGGCCAATACGCCATCGACTGGCACATTCCAGAGTGCGCCGGCAGCACCGTGACCGAGACGGTGCGCGCGTGGCGTAGGCTCGACCCACGCCTTGTACCTCTACCCCATCCCAGTCCGCGCAACAATATCTGGCTTAAGGCGAACCCTTGGTTTGCCGATGAATTGCTGCCCCATTTGCAGGCGCGTGTGGCGGCGATCTTGGGGGTATCACAGAATTCTTGATGGGATACGCTGGTTTTGCGCGATGGCGCAATAAATGAAGACGGCCTGCAATTGGCAGGCCGTCTTGCTTTGATTGCCTTTGCGCCCCGGCGATTAGCTCAGCCGCACCATGGTGCGCGAGCCATTGCAGATGCGCTGCTGCGTGGCGACGACACTGCCAGCCGCGTTGTATATCGTCTGCGTCTGGATATCCGGTGAGATGCCAGCCATGGTCAGCGCCTTGCCATCCTGGCTGATATAGGCCTGTTCCTGCGTGTTGCTGACGGTAAATGTCTGCCCCTTGCGTGCACCGGTCAGGAAGGTACCGACAAAGGACTGCATCGTTTCCGTGAACCCGCCGTCTGCGCCGTAACCGCTGCTCTTGAAGGTGGCCTTGACGCTCACCGAGCTGGCGCTGGGCACAAAGCCAGTGCCGACGGCCGACGGGGCGTAGCTGATCGACACGATGGTGGCGCTCAGTGCCGAGTTGCCAGCACCATCCCACACCCAGGTTCCCGTAACGGAAAAGTTGGAGTTGGTGCTATTGCCAAGCGTCGTCAACGCCACGGGATCGAACCCGGCCGGCGAATACAGGCAAGCGCCTTGGCCCGTATAGGAATACGTACCCTTGAGGTGCGTCTTCTGATGCGCGGCCTGCATGACTTCGGCAGTCACGGTCGTCGTGGAAAGGGCGAAAAGGCCGGTCGCGATCAAGCCGGCTGCCTGCGATGCTTTCATGGTCACTCCTCTAGTTGGGTTGGAGCCAACCCGGAGCAGGGAGCGGGACGCATTTGCAAGAGGCAGCATTGTCGGCGCACGGCATCCGGAGGACGTTGGCGCCGCGCATCATAGGGATTGCGCCGACGGCAAGAAAATACAATATTTGCCGATCGGTAAGTTGAAAAAACTATCAGAGCCGGGGCGCGCGTGCCCGATCAGTGCGACGTCGAAAGCACGACCGCGCCGGCAGCCTGCCCTTCGCCCAACTTCCGCGCCTGATCAAATGCCAGCAGCGCGAGGTCGGCAGTCTGCTTGAGCACGGCCAAGGGTGTCTGGTCGATCGCTTGCACCGACATGCCCTGGATAATGCACGCCATGAACACCGCCAAGGCGTGCGCATCGACAGCCGCGGGCAACTCTCCTTCCTCGATCGCGCGGCGCATGCGTCCTTCTACGAGCTGCGTCGTCTTGGTGCGGATATCGGTCAGCAGGTCAGCGACGGTATTGCTTTCCTCGCCCACGCGCAGATTGCCGCTGCCGACCATGCAGCCGCGCGGCATGCCATCGCGCGAAAACGATTCGGCGGCGTCGTACAGCATGGCGCGGATGCTTTCACGCACCGGCAGGCCGCTGGCCAGCGCCCGCGTGACGAAATTGGAGTACTTCTTCAGGTAGCTGCCTATCGTTTCCCGATACAGCGCTTCCTTCGAACCAAATGCCGCGTAGAAGCTGGGTGGCGTAATACCTATCGCGCCTACAAGCTGGGCCACGGAGGTACCTTCGTAGCCGTAGCGCCAGAACATCTGCAATGCGGTTTCCAGCGCCTTGTCCCGATCAAAAATACGTGGCCGGCCGGGCGCCTTTCGCTGTGGGTCCTGGTTTTGCATGATGGGGGTCCCATATTTTTATAGTGATCGATATAAAATCTGTTGACGCCGTCTTCTAGGCCTCGCTAGAATTTTATAACGATCACTACTAAATGGTAAACGATAATGACGATCCAAGTCCGTACTTACCGATTGGAGCAGGAAGGCAGTCAATATGAACTCAACGCTGGTCTGCGTTTGATTCCGCAGTTGGAGAGCCGCCAGGTACTTATCCGGGTGGGCGCAACGTCACTGAACTACCGGGACATGCTGGTCCGCGGCGGGGCGGTCGGCCCACTGAAACCCGGCCTGGTGCCCTTGTCCGACGCGGCGGGCACCGTCGAGGCGGTGGGCTCCGGCGTGACGCGCTGGAAGGTGGGTGATCGCGTCGCACCAGGCTTCTTCAGCCTCTGGCGCAGCGGGCCCTTCCAACGCAAACATGTTTCCTCCTCACTGGGCGGCGGCCAAAACGACGGGGTGTTGAGCGAGAAGATCGTCGCCGACGAAGATGCGGTGGCGGCCGTACCCGACCATCTGACCTTGGCCGAGGCGGCAACCTTGCCCTGCGCCGCCGTCGCCGCCTGGCAGGCCCTGTTTGTGCGTGCCAACCTGCAGCCTGGCCAAACGGTGCTGATTCCCGGCACGGGCGGCGTGGCGCTGTTTGCGCTGCAGTTTGCCGCGGCACATGGGGCGCGCCCCATCGTCCTGTCCTCGTCTGACGCCAAGCTCGAGCGCGCATTTTCCCTGGGCGCTTGGCAAGGTATTAATTACAAGACGACGCCTGCCTGGCACGAAGAGGTCATCCGCATCACGGACGGCATCGGCGCCAATCATGTGCTGGAAATCGGCGGACAGACCACCTACGACCAGTCTTTGGCGTCTGTCGCGGTCGGCGGAAATATCCTGCAGATCGGCGTGCTGACTGGTGTTGTGCTGCGCCCGAACCTGCTGCCCTTGCAGTTTATCAACGCGACGATACACGGACTCAGTGTCGGCTCGGTCGAGCACTTCGCGTCGATGAATGCATTCATCGCCAAGCATCGCATTCGGCCTGTCATCGATAAGACATTTGCCTTCGAAGAGGCGCCGCAGGCGTACGACTACTTCAATAATGCCGGCCGTTTCGGCAAAGTAGTCATCTCCGTTGAATAGAGCGGGCTCACGCTGAGGCAGTTGCCGACGATCGCCCGTCGGTCGTCGGCAACCGGTTGGAACACGCAAGGGCCCGCGCAGGCAAGGAAAGAAGGGGCCAGGAATCTGCACCATCGACGCACGGTCACGCTTGGTCGTGGCATGCGTAACGTATATAGAGCCGGACGGACCGGCCGCCCTGGAGGCAAATACAACCAAAGGGAAGATCGTGGGAGGAGAACCCCGGCTTTCCTGCAGGAGAGGAATATCGGAAATGAACGTCAAGCGTCTGAAGTACTTCATCGCTGTGGCAGAAGAGCTGCATTTCGGCAGAGCTGCGCAGCGCCTATTCATGTCACAACCCCCGCTCAGCCAGCAAATCAAGATGCTCGAAGACGAGCTTGGCGTTCAGTTGTTCGAGCGAAATCGACATTCAGTCAAGCTGACGCCCGCAGGCTCGGCCTTTCTGAAGCACGCGCATGAAATCATGTGCCTGGTTCCCATCGCGATCGAGGCTGCGCGCCAAGCATCGCTGGGCGAAAGCGGACAGCTGCGCATCGCCTATACGGAATCGGCGATGTTCTTCGACACGGTGCTCAACAGCATTGCCCTTTACCGCGAAGCCTTCCCCATGGTCAACGTCGAGCTGCGCGAAGGCGCCGCGGCGAGCCATATCCAGGATGTCTTGAGCGGCCGGGCCGATGTGGGTCTCGTGCGTGAGCTACCCGGCCCGCTGCCGAAGGGATTGCAGGCCCTGCCCGTCGCAGCCGAGCGCCTCGTCATCGCCTTGCCCATCAATCACCGCTTGGCTCAGGCCGACAAGATCTGGCTGCAGGAGCTGGCTGGCGAGCGTTTTGTTGCCGGTCAGAATGTCGTCAATCGCTCCTTCAACGACATGCTTGCCAGCCTTTTCCAAGCCGCCGGAATGTCGCCCGGCGTCTCGACCGAAACGACGGGCATGCTGTCCGCGTTGGGCTTGGTGGGTATCGGCGTAGGGGTCGCCATCATGCCGGCCAATATTGCGACCACCAACTTCCCGAACGTCGCCTTCGTCGAGATCGCCGACAGCAATGCGCAGTCGGTACTGTATGCCATCACAGCCAGCGAGCCCGCGCTGCACACTTCCAGGTTTCTGCGGTACCTGCAGACGCAGGTGAGGCAAGACGAGCCGCTTGGCGATGACCCGCTCGCAGCCGGTTTGCCGCGCGACCTGAGTTGGCCGGCAGCTACCATGGCCATGCGACGCCATATGGGGCCGCCGGTGCAGCTCGATAGCTGAGTCGTAACGACGCAAAGCCTCCGGAATCTGGCCTAGGGACACGCTGATTTATTCCTGGGGTCGCGGCGGAGGATTTGGGCGAAGGTCCAAGTTGCACGGCCTTGGGAATCGGGCGTCTGCCGTCCCTCCGATCGGGGGTAAGGGGAACCACCCTTACCACCCGATCGGCGTGCCGACATCCATCCCGATTTGGCCCAAACGCGATCCCCAGGAATAATTCAGCGTGTCCCTAGACCGGTTCCGGAGGTTCATTTCATTCATATTGCCAAGGAAGTTCTGCAAAAGGTGGCAATCTTAAACGTCAGCTTTCGCCCGGCGGAGCCGTGCGCTTTGGGCCATCAGGAAATCAACGAGTTATCGCTGATTGATTCCACTCCCCCCGCCCTCGCCGCCGCGAGGGAGCCTCGCTGACGCTCGTAAGGGGAGTTTTGCAGAGTTTCCCAAATGGTAGCGCCTTGCTCAATTGCGCGGCAAATATAGGTGCCGGAAAATCAGCCGCCGCCCGAGCATCAGCGACGAAAATTCAATTGCTGCATTGTAAATATTGCACAAACTCAGTCTTTATTTGCCATATCATAAAATTAAAATAAGCCATCGGTCCGCACTCGCGGCAACCATTCAATTTTCATATCACAAATCGCGCGCAATCATATTTCCTTGTTTTCTCGCTTCTTATTACCATGCCCTCGTCGACTCGATGAATCCCTGCTCATCGTTCGGTATCTCACAAATATCCCAGGAGGGCAGTATCGTGCAAAACGTTTATTTTATTGTCGGCGATGACTATGCCAATTTCGCCGTCAACGAAGGCGTCATGACGGCGTCACATTTATTGAGTCGTCTCGGCTCCACGCATGATTGGCAGCCGGACGATACTTTTATCATCGGGCAAGGCATCAGCCAGGAAATCATCAGCTTGCTAACGGCTGGGCTGAAAGCCCAAGGGCTGCACAATATCGCTGCCACCAGCAGCCCGGCGCAATTGCACCTTACCCATAAGCATTATGTGGAAAACGTCCTGATTTCCCAGCCGCGCGCCATTGGCCCGGGGCACTATGAAATGGACTTTCTCTTCTCACGCATGACCGACCGACTCAGCGATCACGTGACCGGCCAGCATGTCGGCGCCATGCTGATGATGGAGGCCGCGCGCCAAGCGGGCGTGGCATTGCTGGAACTCGAATTTGCCAAAGCATTCGACAAGTGCGGCATGACCGTACAGAACTTCAACTGTAAGTTCAACAGCTATGTCTTCCCCATTCCCGTCACCATCGATGCGTATGTCGAGGGCGGTCGTGCGAACGAAAACTGCGTGAACTTCCTTCTGACCGTCAAGTTCTTGCAAGCCGGCAAGACCGTCTGCGAATTCACGATGGATGGCGGCCTCTTCGATCGCAATCATCTCGACGGTGTCGAGGCCGTCAAGGCGAAGCGTGTCGTCGCTACCACTCGCCAGCTGATCCAACAGCAAGCCCTGGTCGCCGAGGTCAACTGAATGGCCACGCCCCCACACAGCTTGCCGGCAGGCGTATTGATCATCGGCGCGGGTCCGACCGGTTTGACCTTGGCGATATCGCTCGCCGCGCATGGCGTCCCGTTCGTCATCGTCGACCGCAAGGATGGCCCCTGCGTCGACAGCAAGGCCCTGGCCGTCAACATCGCCAGTCAATACGCCTTCGAACTGCTGGGCCTGGGCAAGCGGTTGGGAACGCGCGCCGGACATCTGCGCAAGCTCAACGTCCTTTGGCAGGGCAAGCGCATCAGCGCGGTCGACGTCGGGCGGCTCGACTTCCACCTGCGGTCATTTCTGGCGCAGCCGCAGGCCGACACCGAACAAGAGTTGATCGATACGCTCGCCCATTTCGGGCATCGGGTTGACTGGCGCGTGCAGGTGAAATCGGTCGTGCAGGACGACACGGGCGTGACGGTTACCATGGAAGGCGCGGAAGGGGAGGAGGAAACCCGCCGCTATGCCTACGCCGTCGGCTGCGAGGGCAAGAACAGCCTGGTGCGCCAGCAGATCGCCAGCGACTTTTCGGGCGTGGACTACCCGGTCTATTTCGTGGTGGGGGATTTCGCGCTGGACTGGGACAGGCCGCGCGACCAAGGCTACTACTACGTTTACGAGCACACCTTCTTCATCATCCTGCCCGTCGGGCGCGACGGCTGGCGTGTGGTCGTACGGCACGATGGCGCCTTGCCGCAGGACAAGCCGCTGACCTCGGCGGAGATCACCGACGTGGTCAGCCGCGAACTGGGCCGCAATATCTTTATGGGCGAGGCAAGTTGGATATCCCGTGCGCCGTTTTACATGCGCGTCAGCGACCGCCTGCAGCAAGGGCGGCTGTTTATCGCCGGCGATGCCGCCCACCTGTTCAGCCCCATCGGCGGCACGGGTATGAACACGGGGATGCAGGATGCGCTCAATCTCGGCTGGAAACTGGCCTACCGCATCAAGGGCCTGGCCGGCGACGCCCTGCTCGCCACCTACGAAGCGGAACGGCTTGAGGCAATCCGCGCGACGGCCGCGGCGACCGACCGTTCCACCCGCCTGATTACACGGATCGACCGCGACCCAGCGGCCGTGCAATCAATGATGCCACTGATGCGCAACCGCCCAGCATTCCGCGCGGCCCTGCCCATCCTGCACTCCGGCCTGGGGCCGAGCAGCGTCCAGGCGCTCGGCGAAGCGGGCGGCGCACCCATGCCCGGCAGCCGGCGCGCCGGCGAGTATTGCCTCGGCCTGGGCGAGGTGCGCGGTGCCGGCGACACGCCCGCGCGCCTATCCATCCTTGCATGGCAACCCGACCCGCTGGGGCATCCCGACTATTGGCGGGCGCTGGAAGCGATCACCCGGCGCTACCCCGACGCGACCCAGACCATCGTCCTGGTAGACGACGCTGCGACGGAGAGCGAACTACAACGGTGCTTCCCTGCGCTCGATGCCGCCATTGTGAATGACACGGCGCGACGCCGCAGCGGCCTGGGCGCAGGCGGCGTACTGCTGGTGCAGCCGACCGGCATCGTCGCCTACTCCGGCGCGCTGGCAGACCTCGACGGTTTGCGCGCCTGGCTCGCGCGCTATCTCCAACAAGCAGCCGAACGCCAGGACAGTGGCGTTCACGCTGCACAAGACGCCGTGTCCGCGTAGGGCTTCGGCATATACATCACCCCACAGGAGGCAATATGACGACTATCGAGCGCCAGCTTTCGCTGGCTGGCTACAACTTCCCCAGGGTCGGCCTGGGCTGCATGGGCATGAGCGACTTCTACAGCCCGCCCGAAGAGGAAAAATCGCTACTGGCGCTGCATGCCGCCTTTGAGCTTGGCTACCGTCATTTCGATACGGCCGATATGTACGGCAACGGGGCCAACGAACGGCTACTCGGCCGCTTTTTGCGGGAGCTCGGCTCAAAGCGCAGCGACGTGCTGCTTGCCACCAAGGTCGGCATCAAGCGCGTAGCCGGCGACAAGCCAGCGATCGCCGTCGACTCCAGCCCCGAGCATGTCCGTGCCGCCGTCGATGCCAGTCTCGCCCGCCTGGGCGTCGAGCAGATCGGCCTCTTGTACCTGCACCGTAAGACGCCGGACGTGCCCATCGAGGATACCGTCGGCGCCTTCGACGACCTGATCCGGGCAGGCAAGGTACGCGCCATCGGCCTGTCGGAAGTATCGATCGAAACCCTGGCACGCGCGCACGCCGTCGTGCCCGTGGCCGCACTGCAGAACGAATACTCCCTGTGGACGCGCGACGTCGAAACCGACACGCTGGCCTTCACACAGCGCCACGGCATCGCCTTCGTTGCCTACTCGCCGCTCGGGCGCGGCTTCCTGACCGGCGCCTTCCAGAAGCCGGCCTCGGCGGGCGATTTGCGCGCGCACCTGCCGCGCTTCCAGGACGGCAACTTCGACGCCAATGCGCTGCTTGTCGACAAGTTGCGCGATATTGCCGCCGACATCGGCGCCTTGCCGGCCCAGGTGGCCCTGGCATGGGTGCTGTCACGCCAGGAAAACATTGTCGTCATCCCAGGCAGCACCAACCCGGTCAACCTGGCCAACAACTTCGCCGCCCTGAACATCACGCTCAGCGCGCAACACAAGGCCCAGCTCGAGGACATCTTCCGGCAGGACGCCATCCAGGGCGGCCGCTACCCGGCCGAGATCCTCAAGACGGTCAACGTTTAACAGTCATCAAAACCGAGAGGGTGAATAGGCAACCCATTCGGCGACCCGGCGGCGGGCAGACGCCCGCCGGCCGTGAACCGATCACGCCTGATCACCCCAAACTGGAAGGGGCAAATCCATGCAACATCGCTTTCTGAATATCGACGGAATCCGTACCGAGGTACTTGAGTCAGAGGGAACGGGCGATCCCATCTTCGTCTTCCATGGCAATTCTGGCGCTGCCAACAGCTTCCAGACCTTGCTCGACAGCCGGCTCGGCCAGCGCCATCGCGTTGTCGCCGTCAGCTTCATGGGGCACGGCGAATCCGCCACGGCAGATGATCCGGCCGAGAGCTACACCATCAAGGCGCTGGGCGATTTTGCGGCACAGGTCGTGGCAAGCTACGGTTGCGCGCGCTACTGGCTGGTGGGGCAAAGCCTGGGCGGCCACGCGCTGATCGAAAGCATCGACAGCTTCAAGGGCGCCCTGGGCCTGATTCTGGTCTCGGCTCCCCCTATCTCGCTGTCGACGCTGTTCCAAGCTTTCCGGCCGGACCCATCACACGGCTGCTTGTTCAAAGGCGACTTGGCGGACGAGGAGATCGACCTGCTCGTGTCCTGCTTCACCGAGCAGGCAAGTGCGCAGATGCGTACGACGCTGACGGACAACATCCGCCGCACCGATGCACGCTTCCGACCGGCACTGGGTGGCAGCCTGGCCCAGGGCGCCCTGCTTGACGAGGTCCAGCTATTGGAAGCGTCGCCGATACCGGTCGCCATGCTGGGCGGCGCCTTGGACAAGTTCGTCAATCCCGACTACTACCGTTCCCTGCCCGCACAACGCCTTTGGAAGGCCCAGCCCATCATCTTCGACGGCTGTGGCCACATGCTCCATATGGAAGCACCTGAAGCGTTCGAACGGGTCGTGGCCGAGTTCGTTGCCTGATCTGCAATGAAGCGCACCCGGGCGTCGTATCGGCGTCCGGGTGTGCCATGCCAACCTATCACGGGAAACACCATGTCGCTCCCCGGCACCTATGCATTCTTCGACCTCGATGGCACGCTGATCAGCGAGGCCAGCATGATCACCTTCCTGCGCCACTATTTGCACGCCATCCATGCACCCCATGGCGAGCGCCACTGGCGCGCGTTCGAGTCCGTGCTCGCGGAAAAGCGCGGCCAGACACCGCGCGAAGCGCTGAATGCCTGGTACTACGCGCAGTACCTGCAAGGTGCCCGCGTGGCGACGCTGCGCGACATCGCCCAGGCCTGGCTGGACGAGCGCAGGGACCGGGCTGGCTTTTTCAAGACGGCGCCGGTCGAGCGACTGCAGATGCATCGTTCGAACGGTACGCCCGTCGTCCTGCTCACCGGTTCGTTCCGCGAAATCGTGCAGCCGCTCGCCGAGTTGCTGGGTGCCGAACACATCATCTGCGCCCCGCTGGAGGAAGTCGACGGCAGCTATACGGGCCGCCTGATGGCCGCGCCCACGATTGGCGCGGGCAAGCTGCAGGCCATCCGGGCCTTTCTCTCAGCACGCGGCGCCGATCCACTGGATTGCTACGGCTACGGCGACGACGATTCCGATTTGCCATTCCTGCAGTACATTGGCCGTCCCCATGCCGTTGCCGACGGCACGCCGTCGCTGCTGGCATACGCGCGCAAGCGCGGCTGGCCCATGATCGGCGCATCGCAGCCCCTCGTCGACGCCGCAGCCGTCTGAACCCCTCTTCGCCACGGACCAACCATGACGAACCCAGCACAAGCGAATCCGTCACAACGGGCCGGCATTTACGCCTGCGTCGCCGCCCGCATCCTGTGGGGCGGCACCGCCTGGTATATGGCCCAGTCGCACTCGCACGACGCCTTCAGCCTCTTCTACCAACGCCTGCTCTGGGCATTCGCCTTCTGCTTCCTGCTATCGGCAGCGTCAGGCGCACTGGCCGACGTCCGCCGGCTCGTCGCCACTCGGCAGGCGCTGGCGGTAAACCTGCTCGCGGCGGCATTGATCTCGACCAATTGGTTCGCCGTATTCTGGTGCATCATGCACCACCACGTCGTCGAAGCGAGCTTCGGCTTCTTTATCGCCCCAATGCTGACCACGCTGCTCGGCCTGCTCGTCTTGCGCGAGCCACTGACTACCTGGACGGCAAGCGCCCTACTGCTTTGCCTCGGGGGCGTACTGGTCATGTTCGCCCCTGCAGGGCAGGCGGGAGCCTGGCACGCTCCTTGGCAGGTGCCACTGATCGCCGTCACCAGCACGGTTTACGCCTTCTTACGCAAGCGTCATCCGGTGCCGCCGATGGTGGGTAACCTATTCGAAACGGGCGCTGCGCTGGTCACTTGGACCGTGATCGGCTGCAGCGCGGGCATCTTGGCCAACCCATTGGGGGAAACCGGTGACCCGCTGTGGTACGAGGCTGGCATCGGCGTCGTCACGACGGTCCCCATGCTGCTCTACGTTTACTCGCTGCGCCGCACATCGCTGTCGCTCAACGCCTATCTGCAATACATCACACCCACCGTCATGTTTGTGCTGGGCATGCTGGTGCTGGGCGAAGCCGTCGTGCCTGCCAAACTGGCCGGCTTCGCGCTGATCTGGATGGCCATCGTGAGTTATCTGGTTGGCATGCGCCGCGTGCAGACACCAATACTGGCCATGGCACCCCGGGGGCAGAAAGCATGAAACCGCTGCGCCGACTGTCAGCCATCGAGGCCAATATGGCCTGGCACCACACGCTCTACGCAGGCAGCACACAGGTGTCGACGCTCCTATCGCTGCGCGTGACAGCACCCTGGCCCGATGTGGCCGCCGCGGCGGCCACGTTGCGCCAACGCCATGCCCTGTTGCGCTGTACCATCGCCGAGTACGATGGTGAGCTGTGGTTCGAGGAGCCAGACGACTTGGACAATGTCGACGTCGATACGCGCGAACTGCCTCCCGCCTTATCGACAGAAGCAGCGCTGCGCAACGAGAGCAACCGGCCCGTCGACCCGGCCCGGGCACTGTGGCGCCTGCTCGCACTGCGCGACCAGCAGTCCAGCGTACTGCATCTGGTCTTCACCCGGCACCACGCCATGTCCGACGCGTTCACCAGCCAGGTGCTACTGACCGATCTGGTCGCGCTGCTGGAAGGTCGGTCCGGGGCAGCACCGTCCGCGGCGCTATCCGCAGGCGCCGACGCACTCTGGCAGGAACGCCCCCATGCGCCTCAACCCCCGCCAGTCCAAGCGTTCCCGGCCTTGCCACACGCAGCGCCGTTCGCGCCGGGAACGGTGCGTACATCGTTCCATAGCGTCGGCCTCTCGCCAGCCGAGAGCCAGCAGCTGTACGCCCGGGCCCGATCCGTCGGATTGACGATCAACGCCCTTGCCTCCGCCGCGTTGGCACAAAGCTATTGCGATACATTGGACCAGGACGGCTGCCAATATATGACTGCCGTGTCCCTGCGCGAGCGGCTGGCGCCAGGCCGGCGCATCACCGACATCGGCTGCATGATTGGCGTACAGGCGTGCGCGCTATCGACGCGGGATCGGAACATCGAAGCGGTCGCCCGCGACTACCATCAGTCGCTAATGGCCGGCCTCGACGCTTACCGCCCCCCTCCCTTGAGCCATGCCGCCATCCGCCAGCGGCTCGCCGGCCTGGCCGACGCGCGCCATTTCGGCGGTATCGGCATCACCAATATGGGCAAGCTAGACGGCCAAATCACCTACCAGGGGCAAGCCCCACTGCAATACCTCACCGTGGTGAACCGCAATGCCTGC
>JAFAKZ010000035.1 GCA_019234745.1 Burkholderiales bacterium | reverse complement strand
GGGTAGCAGCAACTACCGTGCGCTGGTATGCGTATTCCTGTACGGCGGCAACGACGGCAACAATATGCTGATCCCCACCGACAGCAGCACCTATGCCGCCTACGCTGGCGTGCGCGGCAGCTTGGCGCTACCCAACCAGGGTCTGGCCACGCTGGGCGCCGCTGCCCACCAAGGGGGTATGAACTTCGCGCTGCATCCGGCCCTCTCCGCTATCGCCCCACTTTACCAACAAGGCGCAATGGCCGCCGTCGCCAACGTGGGTACGTTGATCCACCCGATGACTGCTGCCAGCTACCGCGCGAAGTCGGTACAGACTCCCTACAGCCTGTTCTCCCACTCCGACCAGCAGCACCAATGGCAGAGTTCGCAATCGTCGCAGCCGGCGCTCACTGGCTGGGGCGGCCGCGTGGCCGATCGGCTGGCAGGCCTCAACGGCCAGGTGACACTGCCTGCCGTAACCTCGGTGGCGCAGTCCAATGTCTTCGGCAACGGCCAGAGCAGCTCGCCGCTCGTGGTGCCCTCAAGTGGCAGCTTCGGGCTAAAGGACACGTCGGGTAGCGCAGCCGCGGCGCGCAATGCCGCTATCGCCAACCTCCTGGGGCTCGATGTGAGCAACAATCTGGTGAGCGCATCCAGCACGCTGCTCAGCAACGCCATTGCTGCCAGCAACCTGGTCAACCCGATTCTGCAGAACACCTCGCCGACCATCGCAACGTCGTTTTCCGGCCTGAATACCAACATTGCCCAACAGCTGATGACGGTCGCCAAGCTGATCGAAGCACGAGCGACCACTGGCCTGTCGCGGCAGATCTTCTTCGTCTCGCTCAATGGTTTCGACACGCACAGCAACCAGCTCAACGTGCAGCAGTCATTGTTCAGCCAATTGGGTGCAGCACTCGCCGCCTTCTACAACGCCACCGTAGCCCTGGGTGTGGACAGCCAGGTCACCACGTTCACCGCTTCGGATTTCGCCCGTACCTTGCGGCCGAACTCCACCGGCACGGACCACGCCTGGGGGAATCACCATCTCGTCATCGGCAGTGCAGTGAAGGGCGGTGACGTATACGGCACCTTTCCCACGCTGGCGCTCAATGGCCCGGACGACGCGGACGGCTCGGGGCGCTGGGTGCCGACCACCTCGGTCGACCAATATGCCGCCACCTTGGCCAGTTGGCTTGGCGTATCATCGAGCGATCTGGCCATTGCCTTGCCCAATCTATCGAGCTTCGCCAGCACCAATATAGGGTTCGTATGATTCGCGTCTTGCAGTTCGCGCTGTCGTTCGTGCTACCGCTCGCCGCCTGCGTGGGGGTGTGTACGGCTGCGTCGGCCGACAGCATCGATCAGGGCCAGGCGCTCTTCAATACGAACTGCCTGGGCTGTCACGGCACGCCACCCAATGCGATGAAGATCGACCTTCTGGCCGCGGCCAATAATCCGGGCCTGATCCGCGGACAGATCAAGACGAACCCGGCCATGTCCTTTCTTGCGCCACTGACGGACACGGACCTCGCCAATATCGCCACCTATATCGCCTATCCCGTTACGGACGACACCAGCTGCATCCTCGGCTGGGGCGAGGTGAATTACCCTACGCTGCTGAGCCCGCGCACGGAAAGCCAGCAGGGCGCCGGTTATGAGTTCCGCTATTACCCGCCGGCAAACGCTTACTTCGGCGTCAATCTCGCGCCGCCAACAAGCACGCGACACCTGTATTACCTCGACGGCCATACTGGCAAACTCTCTGACCTGGGCGACATTACGCCGTTCCTGAATAGCGCACTCTCAGCAGGCTGCCCTTAAGGTGCTCTCAAGCACCTAATCATCCAACAACACCTCCCCATTCGGCCCCCATTTCACCTTGGTAATCCCCGGCGTCTCCTCCTCCAGCCGCTTGAGAATCTGCGTCTGCTTATCCGCGCGTAGCTGCTCGGCGCGCACCAGGTCGGCCAGGCGGATGTTTTCCAGCATGAGGGCGCGGGTGGCGAGGCTTTGGCGTAGGGCGTGCTTGAGTTCGCCTTCGTGCCAGGGTTTGCTGACGTAGCGGAAGATCTGGGCGTCATTGATGGCGGCGATGATGCCTTCGAAGTCGGCGAAGCCGGAGAGCACAATGCGTACGGCGTCTGGCTGCTTGGTGCGGAAGAACATCAGGAATTCGACGCCGTTCATGCCGGGCATGCGGTAGTCGGAGATCACGGCGTCGTAAGCCTTCTTGTCGGCGGCCTCCAGGGCGGCGAAGGGGTCGCTGAAGCAGTCGAGCTGTATGGGGATGGCTTGCCCCTTGTCGTCGTCCAGGCTGTTGAGGTTGCGGCGCAGGGCGTTGAGGATGCTCGGTTCGTCGTCGACTGCCATGATGTGAAACATGTCGTTCTCCGCTTCCCTAGGGTCATCAGACCCTAGATTCATTCCGACTTGTAGATGTAGATGGGCAGCGGCGCGCGCGCGCTGCGCTCGAAGCTGAAGATCTGCTCGATCAACCGCTCGTCCAGGGCGTAGTCCTTGGCGAGCAGCAGCATGCCGTCCTTTGTGCTCAGGTCGCGCGCCAGGATCATGCCGGGCTTGAGCTCGTTGCTCTTCATGGCGATCTCGTCGGCCGGCGGCGCCGCCTCGGTACTACCCACGATCTGCCTGAAGGCGTCGACCACCTTGGGGTCGTAGCGCTTGCCGCTCTGGTTGACGATATTGCGGATGGCGTCTTCGCGCTGCTGCGGGTGCTCTTCCAGCGTGCCGATCTGCAGGGCATCGAAGTCGTTGGCGACGGCGAGGATACGGGCACCGAGCGTGATCTGCTCCAGCGCGAGGCCGTCAGGGTAGCCCTTGCCGTCGTAGCGTTCGTGGTGCTGCCGTATGATCGTGCCGGGCCTTTGCAGCTGCTCCACGGCCATCAGGGCTGCCTGGCCATTCATGGCGTGCTTCTCGAACTCGATGCGGTCGGCCGGGGTCAATTGGACGTAGGGCGTTTCCACTAGCCGGTCGGGCAGGACGAGCTTGCCGATGTCATGCAGCAGGCCGGCCACCATCACCTCCTGCGCTTCCATGTCGCTCACGCCCATGGCCTTGGCGATCTGCTTGGCCAGGTCGCCGACGCGGCGGGAGTGGCCTGCCATCGTGCCGCCGCGCATTTCGATCAGCGAGGTGAACATTTTGATTGAGGTGACGAAGCTCTTCTTCAAGCTGTCGTGCGCACTGCTCAGCATGGTCATGGCTTTTTGCAGGTCGGCCGTGCGCTCCTTTACCTTCTGTTCCAGCTCGCGATTCTGCTTCCGTACCAGTTGCTCCAGCCGGGTGCGTTCGTCCTTGAGCGCCTTGACGCCTACGGCGTCGCGTATCACCGCCAGGAATTCGTCGTCCTTCCACGGTTTCAGCATATAGCGGTAGATTTCACCGCGGTTGATGGCGCTGATCGTGTCATTCACGTCGGCATAGCCGGTGAGGATGATGCGCATCGTCTCGGGCCAGCGTTCCTTCACGATGCCGAGCAGCTCTGCGCCGCTTTGCTCGGGCATGCGCATGTCCGATACGATGACGTCGACGGGGTGCGAGCCCAGGTAGGCCAACGCTTCCGCCCCGCTTCCCGCTGTGGCGATATCATAGTGGCAGGTGCGGAAGACACGGCGGATGGCCGAGAGGATGTTCGCTTCGTCGTCGACGAACAGCACCTTGGGCGTCGCTGCCGGCACCTCCACCGCCGCGCCCTCACGCTTGTCGAGGTTCATTGCTGTTCTCCATTGTGCGCATTGGCGCTGCTCCCCAAGGTTTTTGCCTCGTCGCGTATATTGTTGGCCAGTTGCTCAACTTGTGACTCGCTGAGCTGGGCGACTAGCCGTGCCCGCACTTTGGCGGCGTCGGCAGCGTTGCCCATGGCGAGGTAGGCGGCATGGTCGGCAAACATGCGCGCGTAGCCCAAGGCACGGCGCATGGGCGTTTCTGCCGCAGGCGTGCGGTAGTGGTCGTGCACCGGCACGGTGATGGTGTCCGGCATCAACCAGGTACGCAGCGTTGCCAGGGTGAGGTCGGCGTGGTCGAAGCTGAATACGGCGACCTCCACACTGCTGCGATCGGCAACGAAATTGCCGTCGTCATAGATTAGATTCGCTTTCTCGCGTGCGCAGGTCAGCAGCAGCAATTTGCCGACGTCGAGCAGCACGCCGGCCAGGAAGGCGGAGTCCTGCACGGCGCCGGTGCCCGGCGCCAGCTCGCGCGCAGCGATACCGCAAAGAATGGCGTGCGTGACCAGCTCGCTGGAGACCTTATCGCCATCCCGTACGCCAAAGGTGTCGGTCATATAGCAACGCATCAAGATGCTTCGAACCGAGGCGACACCCAGTACGGTGAGCGCGTGGCGAATAGAGTCGACCCGCTTGCTCAAACCGAAGAAGGGTGAGTTTGCGGCACGTAGCGTATAGGCGATCATGGCCGGTTCGCTGGAGATCAGCTTCTCGATCTCCTGGACGTTACTGTCCTCCCAGTTGATTCGGGCAATGGCGTCGGCCAGTTTTGGGTTGAACCTGGGCAACTCTGCGCCTTGGTGCAGCCAGGCATCGGCCGCCTCGGCGCGTGCGTTACGAGTGATGCTGGTCATGCTCGATGTTCCGAGAATTCGGCTGGTGCTCGTTGATGACCGGTAGGAAGGTCAGAATGGTTCCCACTTCAGTCCCTTCGCTGACAAAGGGCGTGCATTGGTAGCGGTATTCTTGGCCATCCGGCAAGCGCGCGATGCCGCAGCTTTCGCTGCGCGCAATGCTGCTCGCAAGGTCGGAGGGCAGATGGGATTCGATGACGCTGCCGACCACAATCGACGGCATCAGTCGTGATGCCATCTGGTTGACGACGGCAATGGTGCCGTCCAAGGCGTAGCCGATGACGGCAACGGGCGCCTGATGCAACACCTGCTGCGTGATGCGTAGCACGGACGCACCAAAATCGCGCTCGCTCTCGGCACCGGCCAGCATGTCGGAGAGTTGGCGTGTGGCCTTTTCCAGCGCGATGTTCTTTTCCAGCAGCTCGACCGATTGCCGTGCGTAGTTGCTCTTGAGTTCATAGTGCTCAAAGGCGGCGCCGACCTGCTCCCTGAGCATGTCGTCTTCCCAGGGCTTAGTCAGGAAGCGGAACACGGACCCGCGGTTGATGGCTTCCGTGACGGAATTCAGCTCGGTATAGCCCGAGAGTACGATGCGCACGCTGTCTGGCTGGATTTCCTTGGCCAGGCTCAGGAACTCCGTGCCGGTCATGCCGGGCATACGCTGGTCCGAGATAATCACCCCGACCGTACTTCGCTTCAGCAGCTCCAAGCCTTCTGCGCCCGAGCTCGCGGTGAGGATCTGGTACCCATCACGGCGAAACAGCCGGCTCAATGCCGAGAGGATGTTGCCCTCATCGTCGACCAACAGGAGTACGCGTGAGTCGCTCATTGGCTGCCCAACCTGTCTGGCGTTGCCTCGGTGTCTTCAGCCTCGTCGCGATCGGCTGCGTCCACGGGGATACGTAGGGTGAAGCAGGTGCCCTTGCCCAACTCGCTCGTCACGCTGATTTCGCCGTGCATGCGCTTCATGATGCTGAACGCTAGCGATAGGCCCAGTCCTGTTCCCGTGCCGATGGGCTTTGTCGTGAAGAACGGGTCGAAGATACGCTTCATGTTCTCGGGTGGGATACCGCAACCCGTGTCCTGCACATCGACGAAGATGCAGCTGTCTGCGTGTCGGGTGCGGACCGTGATCGTGCCGAACTTCTCGATGGCGTGGGCCGCGTTGACCAGCAGGTTGAGCACGACCTGGTTGAATTGCGAACCAAGCACCTGGATTTCCGGTAGGTCACCGTATTCCTTGACGACGTCGGCCTTGTACTTGATCTCGTTGCGCACGATGTTGAGCGTGCTGTCGATGGACTTGTTCAGGTTTACGGCCACCCATTCGCCCGAGTCGACGTGCGAGAAGTCCTTGAGGTCCTGCACGATCTTCTTCACCCGGTCGATCCCCTCCATCGATTCCTGCACCAGCACGGGCACGTCTTCCGTGATGTAGGCCAGGTCGAAGCGTTCGGCGATCGACGCCTTTTCATCCTCCGGCACGTAGTCCATGCCGCGGTACACCTCCAGCGCGCCGATCAGCTTGCGGATATAGTCGCGCAGCGTACCGAGGTTGGAGTTGACGAAGCCAATGGGGTTGTTGATCTCGTGAGCAACACCGGCAGCCAGTTGCCCGATCGAAGCCAGTTTCTCGGCCTGTATGAGCTGGCTCTGCGTCGCCTCGAGCCGCTTGATCAGCTGCTCCTGGCTGCGCGCCTTCTCTTCGAGCTCCAGTTCCATCTGCCGCCGCACTTCCACCTCTTCGATCAGCGCGGAATTTGCCTCTTTCAAGTGGCTCGTATTGGTTTGAATGTGCTTGTCCATTTGCGCAATGTTCTCGAATAGGTTGTTAAGGCGGTCGGCAATGCGGCTGAACTCGACATCACCCCTGATGGGCAGCCGGATCGACCAATCATGCGTATCGCTGACTTCGTTAAGGCCTTCGGATATGTCGCTCACCCCGCGGCGCAGCCCACTCGCCACCCAGGCACTCAACCAGGCGGCGATGATGCCGGCACCCAGCAAGAAGCCCAGCACCCAGGACAAGGCGAGGTCTGCCGGCCAGCCAGCCTCAATCGCATGAACGGCCAGCAGACCGATCGACACGAGTGCCGCGAGGCAAAACGCCATCAGCAATGTGAAACGCTGATGCAGTCCGAAATCCGCGTTGCGATGTCCGTTCATCGCTTGCCGCCCAGTTGTGCGTACCGTCAAGCCTTAGCTATGACGGCCGCGATCTTGTTCATATTTGGCAAAGGCCTCGGTCACTGTCGCCGTCAGCTCTTCGTCGTTCCAAGGCTTGGTTAGGAACTTATAGATCGCGCCTTGATTCACCGCCTCCGTCACCGTCTTCAAGTCCGTATAGCCGGACAAGATCATGCGTACCGTCTCCGGGTACATCACTTTTACGCGGTTGAGGAATTCCGTTCCGCTCAGCTCAGCCATGCGCTGGTCCGAGATGATGACGCCCACCTCGTGTGTGGCCAGCAGCTCAAACGCCTCGTTGGGGCTCGTGGTACTGAGCAGGCGGCAGCCGCTGCTGCGGAACACGCGGCGTAGTGCGGTGAGCACCTGCGGTTCATCATCGAGCAGCAGCAGCGTGCGCTCGCCCCGGTCGCGGCGCTTGCTCGTCAACGTCGCGCGGCTGCCAATAAGTTCGCCACACGCCTGGGCCGTCACGGGTCGGCTGAAGTAGAAGCCCTGGATCAGGTCGCAACCGGCGTCGGTCAAGAGGGCCAGCTGCCCTTCCGTCTCCACGCCCTCAGCAACTACCTCCAGGCCGAGCTGATGCCCCATGGCAATCACTGTGCGTGAGATGGCAAGGTCGTCCGGGTCGGTAATGATGTCGCTGACAAAGCTGCGGTCGATCTTCAGCTTGTCGACGGGGAAGCGCTTCAGGTAGCTCAGGTTGCAATAGCCCGTACCGAAGTCGTCGATGGACAGGTGCACACCCATCTTGCGCAGCAGCTCCATCACTTCGATGGTGGTCGATGGCGCGTGCATCGAGGTCGATTCCGTCAACTCGAGCTCAAGCCACTGGGGCTCGATGCCGCTGGCCTCCAGCGCTGCACGCACCGTTTCGACCAAGGCGAGCGGGCGGCCCCATTGGGCGGATGCCAAGTTGATGGCGACGGTAATAGGCCCCAGGCCACTGCGCTGCCAAGCGGCTGCCTGCAGACAACCCAGGTGCAGCACGCGTTCGCCCAGGGCGATGATCAGTCCGGTAGCTTCAGCGAGCGGGATAAACTGGGCGGGCAGCAGCAGTCCCCGTGTGGGATGCCGCCAGCGCACCAGGGCCTCGACGGACATGATGCGGCCCGTTTCCAAGCTCACCTGCGGCTGGTAGTACAGTTCCAACTGGCCTTCGCCCTGCAGCGCCTCGTGTAGTTGCCCTTCCAGCAGCAGGCGTTCGCGTGCTTCATCCGATAGCATCGGTTGATAGAGCCGGTAGCCGACGCCCTGGTCGTCCACTGCCTTATGTAGCGCCGCCTCGGCCGCTTGCAGCGACAGGTTGGGGTCGTTGCTGCCCGAATGGACCGTCGCGCCGAGGTAGGCCGGCAGGAAGAACTCGCGGTGTTCCAGCCGATAGGGCTGGCGCAATTGCTCCAGCATGCGCTGCAATTGTCCGGGCAGTTCGCCCTCGCCATCAATGGTTGTCACCAAGGCGAAGGTCGTTTCGCCCACCTTGGCTAGCCAGTCTCCGGCCTGTTGCCAAGACTGCAGGCGGCGCGACGCCTCCTTTAGCAGCAAATTACTGGTCGCCACGCCAAGACTGTCGCGCACCTCGGCCAAGCGCTCGATGCCGACCAGGATCAAAGCCAACATCTCATGCCCATCGAGCGGTGGATCCTGCAGCAGGCGGTGCAGTAGCAGTTCACGGTTGGGTAGCCCCGTAACGCCGTCGTAGTGGCGCAATAGGTAGGCCTGTTGCTCCGCCTCCTCCTGGTCGGTGACGTCGATGCCAGCCAGAACCGCATATTCCGACGTGGAACCTAGCCGCTTCAATAACCCCGCCGACCACAGGATCGTGCGCTTGCCTCCGAGCGTGGAGCGCCACGGTGATTGGCCGATTGCGCCGTCCCGCCCCCCCGTCGACAGGTTGTCAAACCGGTGGCGCAATGATTCACGTTCTTCCGCCGTGGCAAGTACGTCCCAGCACGCCATGCCGCGCATCGACTCCTGGGGGTAGCCGATAGCCGACTCCGCCGCAGGATTGAGCCGTGTAATGCAGCCCACATGGTCAAGCACGACGATCAGCGCGCCGGTCGTACTCAGCACGGCTGTCAGCAAATGCCGTTCGTGGTCGAGCTCACGCTGTATACGGCGCTGATCGCGCATTGCGTTGCTCTCTGCCAGCGCGCGCAATACCACGAGCGGCAGCCTGGGCAGGTTTTGCTTCAACACGAAATCGGTTGCCCCCACGCGCAAGGTTTCCACTGCGCGCTCTTCGCCGAGCGAGCCGGTAACGAAGATGAAGGGCGTCTCGGGCGCCAGCTGGCGCCGTAACAAGAGGGCAGAGTGCCCGTCATACTGGGGCAGGGTAAAGTCCGCCAGAATGATATCCGGGAGTTCGCTCAATAGTGCAGTGCGGAATTCCGCCTCGTTGCGCACGTGGCGCAGCGTGATCGCCAGGCCTGCCGACTCAAGTTCGTCCTGCGCCAATTCCACGTCGGCTTGGACGTCTTCCAGCATCAGCACGTTGACGAGGGATGCATTCATCTTAGGCACCATCCCCATGCGGCAGGCTGAAGCCAAAGGTCGCGCCGGTGCCAATGTCGCCGCGGGCCCAGACACGCCCGCCGTGTCGGCCGACGATGCGAGCCACAATGGCGAGCCCTATGCCCTCGCCGGGGAAGGCATCAGGCGCGTGCAAGCGCTGGTAAATGCCAAATAGCCGGCTGGCGTAGCGACGATCGAAGCCCAAGCCATCGTCGCTGACTTCGTAGCTGCACTCGTTCGTGCCACGCTGGCCGCTGACGCGAATATGGCCGACCACGTCCGGCTGTCGGAATTTCACGGCATTGTTCAAGAGCTGGCACCACACACGTTTCATCAGCATTCGGTCGCAAAATGCCTCGGGCAGGGCGTCGTCGATCTGGATGGCGCCGACAAACCGCTCTCCTTCATCGAGCCAGGCATCGTGTACCAGCGAGGCCATATCGGTCATCCTAGGCGTCATGCTCGCCTGGATGACCTGCGTCAGACCGACTAGCCTGACCAGCATGCGACCGGCCGTCTCGCTGTTCTCGCGTATGACGGCGAGCAGGTGCTGCTCCCCCGGATCGAGATGGTCGGCCGCACGCCGGGCGAGCATCGACGCAAAGCCTTGCACGGCACGCAGCGGTGTGCGCAACTCGTGCGATAGGGCGTGGCACAGCTCGGCAAAATCCTGTTCGATGCTGGGCGTCAGCAGTACCGTGTTCGTCGCATCGTCATGATTGACGGCATGGTGTACCAGCACACCAACGACCTCGCCCTGTGCATCGAGCATAGGCTCGGCCGTCATGCCGTCCACATTGGACGTCGTACCGCTCGAGAGCGACGCATGGACTGCCGCGTTCGCCTTCGCTTCGCGGTCGGCCTGGGCCAGTAGCCAGCCGGCTGTACCCGCCACTGGCTTGCCTGTTCGGTCGAACACGGCGTGGGCGTCGCATGTGCCTGTGCCAGCATTGGCTGCATGGACCGACAAGGTGTGCTCTTGCCGGCTGCTACGCATGGCGCGCTCTCCATCGCGGCACCGGTTGGGTGGCACGACGCGACAGCGTCAGCAGGGCGCACTGAGGCAACCGCCGTCTTATCGTGGCGATAAGTGGGTGGGGGTCTGACTTGCGGGTGTCGGCGTCGGGCACCAGCCTTGCCGCCGCAGGGTGTTGAGCTTGCGCCGCAGCCCGATACATCAAGGGCTGCACGCGCAATATGGGCATGCGCGATTCCGGCGAGTCCATAACCGGACCATCCTCTCTCCGACGACGCCCCGTTTTTCAGGGCTGGGGTCTGGTTTCCTATCGAATGTAGGAAATCCGTACTTATCCTTATCCGGCACTCAAGCGTTGCATCTGGGGCAACGTCTGCCGGCCGCTACCTTCAGTCAAGTCGACGCAGGCCGCGTAGTCAAGTTGTGCGCTGCAACTCGCCTTTACTTTGACCGTAGCGGGAACTAAAAGTTAAGTAGGCGGACTGGCAACGCAGATTGCCGGCCATCCTGCGCACCGTATATGAGGTGCGCTGACAACACTAAGAACATTAGGTAGGAGGAAGCATGGCTGACCCACGCCACTGCTCATCGGTGTTATCCCGGCTCGCACCTGGCCCGTCAACACGCGCCGTCCGTCGGCAATCCCCTTGTTTACGCCTGCCTGGCAGGTCTTGCTATGTCCGCCATGGTTGATGACCGCGCATTCCGCGAGCGCCTGATGCTCATCTTCTGGCGCGAGGCAGGCGGACACTTGACGGTCTTGCAGCACTTTGCCGAGCTGAGTCCGCCGATTGCCTTGGCGACGCGGCAGGATGCTTTCGAAGCGGCCTTCCGAGCCGTCCACAGCCTGCGCGGCGCCGCCCGCGCGGTGAGCGAGGGTGATGTGGAGATGCTGTGCCTCGGCATCGAGACCAGCCTTAGCCGGGGGCTGCACGGCGAGCAGGAATGGCTGGCCGCCGTACACGACGACGTGCGCGCTGCCATCGGCAAGCTTGCAAGCGCCTGTGCCGCCTTGCGCCCAGGGGGCCGAGATGGCTGATCACGCGCGCGACAGCCACGCTAACGCCACGATCATGGTTGTCGAGGACAGCCCGACGCAGGCTGAACAACTGCGTTATCACCTTGAGCAACACAACTATAACGTCGTGCTGGCCGCCGACGGACGCGAGGCACTGGACTTCGTGCAAAAGTGCCGGCCGAACCTGATCATCACGGATGTGGTGATGCCGGGAATGGACGGCTTTCAGCTGTGCCAGATGATCAAGGCCGATGCTGCGCTGCAGGACATTCCCGTCGTCATCGTGACCTCGCTCACCGGTTGGGACGATATCGCGCGCAGCCTGGAGTGCGGCGCCGAGAACTTCCTGCGGAAACCCTACGAACCCGAGACGCTGATTGCCCGCGTCGACTCCATCTTGCTTAACCACGAGCTTCGCAAGCGCAACCGGGTGCAGATGGGCTTGGAGATCCTGCTTGGCGGAAAGCGCCATTTCGTTAATTCTGACCGCGAGCAGATACTCGACCTGCTGATATCCACCTACGACGAAGCACTGCACATGAACGCTGAGCTGCAGGCCCGGCAGGCGCAGATTGCTCACGCCAACCAGGTGCTGCGCGGCCTGTATCAGATATCCCAGCAGCTCGCACAGTCGGAATCGCCCCATGTTGCGTGTGCCACGCTGTTGCACGGCATCGGTGGCTTACCGGGCTTCTCGCCCGGCTGGATTGTGCTATACGACGCCAACGGTGCGCTCCACGTAGTGGCGGCCGAACATATGACGCCCGCGCCTGAATGTCAGGCAGCACCCCATTGCGCCTGCCTGGCCGTTCTAAATCAGGAGACCAACGCCGTGGGCACGCAGTTGCTCAGCTGTCCTTGCCGTAACCGCGGCCAGCCCGATGCCAAGCTGCTTGCGATCACCCCTCTGCAGCTGACCGACGAGGTCGTGGGTGCCATGGTCACGATGCCGGAGGCGACCTCCGACAAGAGCACGCTGGATATTCTCGACACCGTCGGGCGGCAGATTTCGGCCGTACTGGAACGTATCGCACTGCTTGACCGCCTGCACCAGCGCGCCGTCGAGCTGGAGACTGCCAACAAGGAACTGGAAAGCTTCAGCTATTCCGTGTCGCACGACCTCAGCTCGCCCCTTCGTGCCATCGATGGCTTTTCGCGCAAGTTGGAGCAGCGGCTCGATTTGTCGGCCGACCCGGAAAGCCGGCGCTTGTTAGGTGTCATTCGCAATAGTTGCCAGAGGATGAATGCGCTGATCAAGGGCCTGCTGGAATTCTCACGCCTGAGCCGTGTGCCCTTGCGCGACATGACGGTCGACATGGTTACTGTCGTCGAAGACGTGATCGCGGAGCTACGCCAGCACACCGAGTACGCGAACTTTGCCATCAGTATCGACACACTGCCCGCGTCGCCCGGCGACTTCATCCTGCTGCGGCAGGTGTGGGAAAACCTGCTCTCCAATGCCATCAAATATTCCAGCACCCATCCCGCGCCTGAAGTACGCGTGCGCGGCTGGCGCGATGGTGCATTCAACGTCTACGCCGTGAAAGACAATGGGGCGGGCTTCGACATGCACTACTACGGCAAGTTGTTTGGTGTATTTCAGCGGCTGCATCGTGAGGACGAATACCCCGGCACCGGCATCGGGTTGGCCAACGTCAAACGCATCGTCAGCCGCCACGGTGGCAATGTATGGGCAGAAGGGGCGCCCGGCGCCGGCGCTACATTCTTCTTCTCGCTTCCGGCGGGCGACTGAGGGGGGCTCATGGAACGGATACAGTTAGGGTCTCTTGAAATCTCCTCGGTACCAAGCATCCCGACACTGGTCGACGAAGTCGTGGTGGATGAGCGCTACTTGGTGTGCCGCAACGGAGCGGTGTTATACGCCGTGCCCTTGCGCAGTGTTGTTGAGACCATGCGGCCGCAGCCTGTCGTCGCCTTGGAAGGGCTGCCGGCCTTCCTGCTGGGCGTGGCCACCATAAGGGGTGCGCCCGTGCCCGTGGTTGACCTGGCGTGCATGACCAGGTCGAGTGGCCAACGCTTATCTAAGCGGTTCGTAACCCTCGATTTGAACAGCCGCTGCGTTGCCATCGCCGTGGATGACGTACTCGGCGTACGCCAGATACAGGCGTCCATGCTGGGCGCCTTGCCACCGCTACTGAGCGACCTTGACGAGGGGGCCGTATCGTCCGTCGCCACGCTGGACGATGGCCTGTTGCTGGTATTGCATGCCGCGCGGCTATTGACCGATGCTGCCTGGGCTGCCATCGAAGCGGGGCAGGGGGCGTCATGACCTTACCGAGCAACCGGGAGATCGAACGTTTTCGCCAGTTGCTCGAACAGCACCTGGGATGGCAGACGGAAGACGGCAGGGCCGACAGCCTGGCCAACGCGCTGGCCGGCCGCGCCGCCGCACTCGGCTGCAGCTGTGCCGCCTATCTGGATCGCCTGAGTTCGGCCGCAAGCGCTGAATTGCCCGTACTGGCGCGCGAGCTGACCATCACGGAAACGTATTTCATGCGTTACGGTGATCAGTTTATCGCCTTCGCTGAGCTGGCCTTGCCGGAATGCCTGGCGCGGCGCCCGGAGGGTGTACCGGTCAGGGTATTGTCGGTCGGCTGTGCATCAGGCGAGGAGCCCTATTCCCTGGCCATTGCGGTGCGCGAGTGGCGGCCGCTTGCCGCTGCGCAGGTCGCTATTACAGCCGCTGACATCAATCCGGCTATGCTGGAGCGCGCCCGCCGCGCCCGCTATTCCAGCTGGTCCCTGCGCGAACTGTCGCCCGAACTGCTGGAGCGCTGGTTCGTGCCGGAAGGGCAAGGCTTTGCCCTGGTGCCGGACATCACGTCGTCCGTCAGCTTCGAGCAGCTCAACCTGGCCAACGACGACGCTGCCTTCTGGCAGCCTGCACGCTTCGACATCATCTTCTGCCGCAACCTGCTGATGTACTTCACGCCGGCACAGGCCCAGGCGGCCGTC
>JAFAKZ010000504.1 GCA_019234745.1 Burkholderiales bacterium | reverse complement strand
TACAGCATGCGCAACGGCCTGATCCTGATCGGCTCGCTCGCCACCATCCTGTTGTTCCTGCTGGCCACGGCCGACAGTAATTCGACCGTGTTCGGCCACTATTACTGGTGGCTGGTCGGTCTGAACATCATCATGGTCATCGGCCTCACCGTGCTCGTGACGACGCGCCTGATGCGGTTGCGCAAACAGGTGCGGCAGCGCGTATTCGGCTCGCGCCTGGCCTGGCGCCTCACCCTCATGTTTGCCACCGTGGCCGTGTTGCCGGGCGTACTGGTGTTCACGCTGTCCGAGCAGTTCCTGACCAAGTCCATCGAAACCTGGTTCGACGTACGCGTCGATACGGCGCTCGATAGCGGCCTGAACCTGGGGCGGCAGGCGCTGGACTATTCGCTTGAGGACCTGCGCAAGAAAGCCGACTTCATGGCCGGTGAGTTGTCCGGCGAGCTCGACGCGGGTGCGCTCACGCGGCTGGCCCGCCTGCGCGAGCAGTACAACGTGCAGGAGGCGAGCCTGTTCGACTCGCGCGGGCGCGTGCTGGCCCACGTGGGGGACGAGTACGCCAATCCCGTGCCGCTGGTGCCCGAGCGCGCCATACTGATGCAGGTGGTGGCGCAAAAGCCCTACCACGCGCTGGAGACGACGCCCAACTACGGCCTGAGCATGCGCGTGATCGTGCCGGTGAACCCCGTGTTCTCGGTCAACGAGGGCCTGGCGGGCGAGTCGCGCGCCCTGCAGCTGATCCAGCCTGCCCCCAAGGTGCTGGTGCGCGACGCGGAGGAAGTGGACGAGGTACGCAGCGCCTACAAGCTGCTGGCCCGCTCGCGCACGGGCCTTAAGCAGAGCTACAGCATGACGCTGACACTTGCGCTGTTGCTGGCACTGCTCACGGCCCTGGTGATCGGCATATATCTGTCGGAGAAGCTGGCCGCGCCCCTTACCGTGCTGGCGGCCGGTACGCGCGCCGTGGCGCAGGGCGACTATTCCCAGGTGCAGCCCGTGGTGAGCCGCGACGAATTGGGCATCCTCACGCACAGCTTCAACCGCATGACGCGTCAGCTCTCGGACGCGCGCGGCCAGGTGGAAAAGGAGCAGCGTGAGACGGCGGCGGCGCGCGCCTACCTGGAAACGGTACTGACCAGCCTCACGGCTGGCGTGCTGACCTTCGATGACAGCTGGCGTCTGCGTGCGGCCAACTTCAGCGCCGTGGGTATCCTGCATGCGCCCATCGAGCGGCTGGACGCTTTCCGTCTCACGGAGTGGGGGCAGACCTTCCCCAACCTGAAGACCTTCGCCGATGGCGTACTGACAGCCTTTGCCGAGTCCGAAGCGGACTGGCAGCGCCAGATCGAGCTGGTATTCGAGAACCAGACGCGCATGCTGCTGGTGCGGGGTGCGCGCCTGCCCGGCAACGAGTCGGCCAGCAATGGCGCCGTGGTCGTATTCGATGACGTGACGGACGTGCTGCGCGCCCAGCGCGACGCCGCCTGGGGCGAGGTGGCCAAGCGCCTGGCGCACGAAATCCGCAATCCGCTCACGCCCATCCAGCTCGCCGCCGAGCGCCTACAGTTCAAGTTGTCGGACAAGCTGGACGAGCCCAGCCAGGAAATCCTCACGCGCTCGACCCAGACCATCGTGGGCCAGGTGGCCGCGCTGAAGCGCATGGTGGATGAGTTCCGCGAGTATGCGCGACAGCCGTCGGCACAGCTTTCCGAGGTTGATTTAGGCGCACTACTCGACGAAGTGCTTGTCCTGTATGAGAATGCCCCGATTGAACGCGAAAAAGTCGGCGACGGATCGCTGAAAGTTGTGGCCGACCCGACGCGCTTGCGGCAGGTGGTGCACAATCTGCTGAAAAATGCACAAGAGGCCGTTGGAAACGATATGTTCGGGCGTATTAAATTACGCACCGAAAGGCGCGCGAAAGCGGTACGATTGTCGGTGGAAGACAACGGTTCGGGATTCGATGAGGCAATTTTGCAACGAATTTTCGAGCCTTATGCTACAACCAAGCAAAAGGGAACCGGCTTAGGGTTAGCTGTGGTGAAAAAGATCATAGACGAACACCATGGCCAGATCGTCGCATTCAACGTGGAACCGCATGGCGCCTGTGTGCGTATCGATTTGCCTGTGGCCGATCCGGCCAGCAACCCGTCCAATAGCCAGCTCTGAAACACCAAGGGAGAGACCGCGTGGGGAGTAACGATATCCTTATCGTCGATGACGAGATCGGAATCCGTGAGCTATTGTCAGAGATTCTGCAGGACGAGGGTTATCGCGTCGTCGTCGCAGAAAATGCAGCGCAAGCGCGGCTGCAGCGCAACCAGGGCCGTCCGGCGCTGGTATTGCTCGATATCTGGATGCCCGACACGGATGGCGTCACGCTGTTGAAGGAATGGGCCAGCAATGGCCAGCTGACGATGCCCGTGGTCATGATGTCCGGCCACGCCACCATCGATACCGCCGTGGAAGCCACTCGCATCGGCGCCTTCGATTTCCTGGAAAAGCCCATTGGCCTGCAAAAGCTGCTTGCTACCGTGAAGCGGGCGCTCAAGCATGGCGAAGTGCAACCCAAGGTGGCGGAGAACACCCTGTCGGCGCTGGGCAAGAGTCCCCTTATTCTTATCCTGAAGAAGCAGCTCGACCAGGCGCAGAGCCTGTCCCTGCCCATGCTGCTCACGGGTGAGCCAGGTAGCGGCTTTGTCGTCTGTGCGCGTTACCTCACGTCGCCCACCTCGCCCTTCGTCTCGCCCGACAGCCAGGACGCCCTGGTGGAATCGGGCCAGGATCTGGTTACCCGCGCGGCCGGCGGCACACTGTTCCTGCGTGATATCGGCCACTACGAACGCAAGGCGCAGGCGGCCCTGGTACAGCTGCTGCCCAAGCTGGACAAGCACAATGTGCGGCTCATCTGTGCAACCAGCCGCAGCCTGCCGGAACTGATCGACCGCTTCGACCCGGCCCTGTTCACCTACCTTTCACAGCTGGTCGTGCCGCTGCCGGCGCTCCGCGAGCACCGCGACGACATCCCCGAACTGGCCGAGCATATCCTCACCAGCGTGGTGGAGACGAACCGCACGGGCACGCGCCGCTTCACCTCGGCCGCGCTCAACGCCCTGCGCCAGCACGACTGGCCGGGCAATCACGAGCAGCTGCACAATATCGTGAAGAGCCTGGCGCTGACGTCGGGTGATACCGACATCGATGCCGTGCCAGTGAACCGCGTGCTGTCCCAGTTCGTGCCGCAGCGCAACGCGGCATCGGCGCCAAGCGGCCCGCAGTTCAACTTCGACCAGCCGCTGCGCGACGCACGCGACGAGTTCGAGCGCGCCTACTTCGAGCACCATATTGGCCTGGAAGGCGGCAATATGAGCCGAGTGGCCGACGCCGTGGGCCTGGAGCGTACGCACCTGTATCGCAAGCTCAAGCAGTTGGGCGTGCAGGTGATCAAGCGCCAGCGCAGCTGATCGCCAAGCAGTAAACCAAACGCCCGCAGCCTCACGGCCAGCGGGCGTTTCTCCTTATCTGGAGGGAAGCACGTTGTACGCCGTCATCGCCGTCGCCACCGGGGCCGCCCTGGGTGCCTTGCTGCGCTGGGCCTTGGGTCTCGCCTTCAACCCCGTCTTCCCTACGATTCCGATGGGCACCTTGGCGTCCAACCTGATTGGTGGCTATCTTGTGGGGGTGGCCGTGTCCTATTTCGGCGCCAATGCCTCACTGGCGCCGGAATGGCGACTGTTTGCCATTACTGGCTTCCTGGGCGGGCTGACGACCTTCTCCACGTTCTCGGCCGAGGTCGTGGGCCTGATGCGTAGCGGGCAGCTGGCTTGGGCGCTGGCCGAGGCGGCCGTGCATATGCTGGGTTCGTTCGTGATGACGGCGGCCGGCATGTATACGATCTACCTGCTCAGCCGTCGCTGATCGCGCCACGCCGAAGGGGGAGGCTATGCAAGGGGTCTACCTGAAATTCTTCGTACACGAGAGCGAACGCCACGCGGGTCGTCTATTGTACGAATGGCTACTGGAAGAGGCGCAGCGCGTGGGCGTGCCGGGGGGCTCGGCATTTCGCGCCGTTGCCGGCTACGGGCGCCATGGTGTGATCCACGAGCAGCATTTTTTCGAACTCGCGGGTGGCCTGGCGATCGAAGTCGTGTTTGCCTTGAGCGAGCAGGAGGCCGACCGCCTGCTGGGGCATTTCAAGTCGCTCAAGCTGCCGCTCTTCTATGTGCGCGTGCCGGCGGAGTTTGGTCGGCTTGATAACTGAGTTTGCTTTAGGGCGTACTACCGACCTTAACGCATTGCTGCAAATGTGAAAGCTACCGTCCGGCGGCACGATTTGCACAGGTGTGCAGTAAGAAATATCATCGCCGGCTTATATTGCAAACTGGTTACAACAAGAACATTTGTAGGCATATTGATGGCATCCGAACCGATCCTCAAAGACACGCTGCGCCGGCTCATGCGCCCGCGCCTGGTACTGCGCTCCAACTTCTGCGTCTTCCACGCCGGCGGCGCCCAGGTTGCCAACTTCACCCTCGAACTGGCCCAAGCGGACGACGGCTGCCTGTCCGTCATCGAGTACTGCGCGGACGGCGAGATGATTGCCAGCTGCAAGATGGTGGCGCAGGACTCGTCGCTGGAACTCGACGAAGGCATGATCGCCCGCGCCATGCAGGCCATCTGGCAGGACGTGAGCGACACGGTCTGTGAAGACGTCGTCTCCGTGCGCTCTACCACCATGTTGACCTCGGTGCCCGTGGGTATGCAGGGCAATATCATCCAAGGCTGGCACTACCGCCGTACGGACGCGGGCGCCGTGATGGAGCTGTGGACGGACAGGCATATGCCCGTCGTCAGCGGCATCG
>JAFAKZ010000464.1 GCA_019234745.1 Burkholderiales bacterium | reverse complement strand
GGCATCCTGCCCGCGCTACCGGAAGACCCCTTGAATGTGGGTTATCGGGTAGACGCGGCAGGTGTGCCGCAGATTGTTTCCAAACTGCGTACCTATCAAGATGAAAAGCGATGAAAGCAATTGAGCTGATCGGATTGAGCAAGACCTTCCGCACGCCCTGGCGTAAGCCAGTCGAGGCGCTCAAGCAGGTCTCGCTCGAAGTGGCCGAAGGCGAGGCCTTCGGCTTTATTGGCCCAAACGGTGCGGGCAAGAGCACGACCATCAAGCTGTTGACGGGGGCGCTCAGGCCGGGTGACGGTGTCGCTCGACTGTTCGGTGTCGACGTGGCGCTGCCGCAGGCAAGGCGCGGGCTGGGCTACGTGCCGGAGTCCCCGTATCTGTATGATTACCTAACGCCCTATGAAGTGCTCGAAATGGGCATTGCACTGCATGGACTAAAGGTTGGTGATGTCCGGAAGCATTGCCTGGCTTGGTTGGAGCGTTTCGATATCGCGCATGTGGCGCACCGGCAGATTCGTGGCTTTTCCAAGGGCATGACGCAGCGGACGGTACTTGCGCATGCCTTGGCGATACAGCCGCGCCTGCTGATTCTTGACGAGCCGCTTTCCGGCCTGGATCCGATTGGTCGGCGCGATGTCGTAGATATCCTTATGGAGTTCCGCCATCAGGGCGGGACGATCTTCTTGACATCACACGTGTTGCACGACGTGGAGCGCCTGGCGGATCGGTTCGGCTTGATACATCTGGGTGAACTGCGGACTGTGAAGTCTCCCGCCGAGTTGGTGGAGGGGGGCGGTCGCATGGTGATCCGAACCCAAGGCGAGCGTCCCATCGAGGGGATGGCGCAGGACGTCGGGGCGCGCTGGCACGTCGAAATTGACCCGTCCGAACTTTGGCAGTGGATGGAGAAGATTCGCGCGGCCGGCCACAAGCTGGTCGAAGCCAGGCCGAGCCTTTCGCTGGAGCAGGCTTTCTTGACAGCAGTTGGCAGCCCAGAGGCGCCGCGCTGACCGACGGCCGCATGGAGCAGGGTGCCGCGCACTATTCGGCGCCGTCGTCCTTGCGAGGTATTGCGCGCCTGCCGAACGCGGCCAGCGCGGAGCGATCGTATTGCAGGCTACCCAGGACTGTCGTGGCGTAGCTGCGGATGCTCTCGCCGCTGGCATCGAGCGGGCGCCGCACTGTTTCTAGTACGTCCAGATAATTTGGAGGTATGTCGGTGCGTCGTTGATCGACCGTGTCTCTCGCTACGGGATACGAGCTCGCCTCATTTTGCGTCGGCAGGTAGACCGACGGATGGCCCGCCGCCGTGAGCGCCGCGTGATCCACCGGGTTGGACGCGACGATCCTGTCGGCAAGCTCGAACATCGTGTGGCGCCAAGTGGCGAAAGCGGCCTCGTCCATGCCGAGCGAAGTCGCCCGCACGGCGAAGTTGTCCCAGTTTGGGGCGTGGTCGATATCCCACACGATGGCACTGCCGCACACGGTGCGGAGCGATTGCAACTCTGTCAGCACGCCCGGCGCACATAGGTTTTGCACCCAGATATGGTCGGGTGCGGCGACAAGGCGCTCCACGAAGCCGTAGCTTGCCTTTCGCACGGCGATCAGATCGTAGCCGTCCTCAGCCTGCACATCGCCCGACAATTGCTGGAAGCGTTGTTGCGCGGCGGCTGAGTTTTGGTCGGGCCAGGCCATGACGATGGGCACAGGACGATAGCCGGGCAGCCTGTTCAGCAGCTTGTCGTGCTCCATTGTAGGTACTTTGACCGTGCGAGCGTACTGGGCATTCCATGTACGGTCGGCCACGATGCGCGATCGCCAGCGCGCAAGGAATTCCATGTGCTGGACATTGTTCATTCGCAGAAGCTGCTCACCTGCAGTGGCGTCGGACGCTACGACAGCAACGACTTCCCCGACCGTTTTGTTCGCATAGTGGGTCAATTGTGCGAGCGGGGTGTACGCAATGTCCCTGCCCAGGCGATCGGCTAGCTTTAGGCACAAGTCTACGTCCTGCAACTGCGTCGGGAAGGCGAGCTCATCCATGCCGCCGACGGCAAGGTAGTCGGCGCGACGCACCAGCAGGCAGGCACCCGTTGTCGCTTCGACGTGATGTGACAGTCCACTGCGCTTGACGTGTGCATCGCCGCCGCGTAGCTGCCCTTGGAACACGTGCTCTGCACCTAGGTTACCCAAGCCCAACACCACGCCCGCGTGCTGGATATGCCGACCTCCCTGGGCAGTCAACAGTGGCCCTACCGCACCTGCGCCCGTGACTTCCGCTTGTCCAACCAACACCGACAGCCATTCAGGGTGTAGTGCAACCGTGTCATTGTTCAGGAACAGCACGTAAGGCGATGTGACATGTTCGACAGCCAGATTGCATATCGCCGAGAAGTTGAACGGTGCGTCGTAGCGGATGACGGTGGCCGCCCCGCTCGCCGCAAGGTTGGTCATGTAGGCCAGCGTCTCCGCATCGTCCGATTGATTGTCGACGATGAGGAGGCGGTAGTTTGAGTAATCCGTGAAACGCATGACCGAATCGATGCAACGCGCGAGATCGATCAGATGGTTCCTGGTGGGAATGACGATCGTGACCTCAGGCGAGGTTGGCGCAAAATATCGGATATGAAACGATCCCGGGATGGGGCCGCGCGTGACTTGGGCCGGCCAGTGCTTGCCCGCCAGATGCCGCTCGATGACCAGTTGGTGGGCTGTCCACGACTCCTCGACAGGCAAATCAAGAATGAAGCCGGCCGGATGGCGGTGATGCAGGATCTTGGGTAGGTGAAGGATTCTCGATCGCCCGAGAAGATCGCCCGCCCGAAGGTCGAAATCGTATAGGTGGGCACCCTCCACCGTGGGGTCGAAACCGCCAAGTTTCGCAAAGACGCTCTGCCGATAGAAAGAAAGGCCGTCCGTATAGTGATGGCTGCGTAGCCATTCCGCGTTGTACGCCATCTTCATGGCCGGAGCCAGCCGGCTGTAGTCCTCGGCCAAGTGATCGTGGTCGCAGTAGATCCACCCCAGGTTCTCGTCGGCATTGCCAGTACGCGCCATATGATAGAGGGCGTCCACCGAGAGCAAATCCCCGGCGTGAAGCACCGCTACCCAATCGGCATTGGATGCGAGCAAAACCGCGTTCAGTGCCTCCAGACTGTCGTCGTCGTCGCCAAGCTGCTGCCAGGTGATGCGCGTCTCCGCCTCGACGTCTGCAGTGGCGGCGTCGAATGAAAGGATGTGTAGGCGCCAATGGCCATAGAGCTGCGCCTGCAGGGCTGCGATCGTGCGCGCCAGATAGGGGAGCTGTGGCTCGGCGACGAATAGGGCGAGATGTACAGAGGGCAACTTGTCCCAGCGCGAGATATCGGCACCGATACGCCGGCACTCGACGGCCGAGGGTTCCTGCTGGAAGGCCCATTGCTCGTAAGCGGACAAGTTCGGTTTATTGGTCTGTGCGAACATGGTAAAGCGTCAAGCGATGTGTGCAGAGTGGCGGTGAGTCGTGGGACATCGATGGGGCTACGGGCTATGCCCATGACATGCGCCCAATAATAGCGCCAATCGGCTGGGTCACGCCGCCCAATTGATCGGGGGCTCGCAGCGCTCGCTGCCGTACAATGCCACCACGGCTGCACGTGCGGCAGCCCCCAGCCAGGAGCAATAAATCGTTGGACTATATCTTCGACTTCGACGGCACGTTGGTCGATTCTGCGCCCGCCATCCTCAAAGGGTTTGAGCGAGCCCTGGCAGCACACGGCATGGCGCCGCAAGTGGCGCTCGATAGCCGGTTGATCGGCCCGCCACTCATGTTGACGCTCCAGCGCCTCACCGGCGTGGAGGACAGCAAGCGGCTCGTACCTGTTGCCGATAGTTTCCGAACCTGGTACGACAGCGAAGGCTTTCGTGAAACACGCGTATATGACGGCGTTGAAGCGTTGCTGCGCGATTTGGTCGCTGCCGGGAATCGGCTCAGCTTGGCGACCAACAAGCGGCTCAAGCCTACGCTTGCCTTGCTCGACCATCTGGCTTGGATGCCGCTATTCCGCACCGTATATGCACTCGACAAGGTAAGCCCTGCCTATGTGAACAAGGCGGCCATGCTTGCGGCCTTGCTCCGTGATGAGGCGATGGATGCGGGTGGCGCTTGCTATGTGGGGGATACCGTCGCAGATGCCGAGGCTGCCGCAGCTGTGGGCCTGCGCTTCCTTGCTGCGAGCTGGGGGTATGGCGATTTCACCGATACGGCATACACCAGGCTTACTCATCCTGGCCAGCTGTCGTCGCTCCCCTTGTGAGCGGTGTGCTGACCACTCGCGATGATGGAAGCGCGTAAAAGCAAACGGGTCGGCATCTGCCGACCCGTTCTGCATGAACGATGATTACTGCTAGTGGCTGTTAGGCCGCAACCAGCGCCGATTTCATCTTCTGCAAGGCCTTGGCCTCGATCTGTCGGATACGCTCGGCCGATACGCCGAATTCGTCGGCCAATTCGTGCAAGGTGGCGCCCTGGTCGTCTGCCAGCCAGCGTGCTTCGACGATGCGGCGGCTACGGGCGTCCAGCGTATCCAGCGCGCCTTCCAGGCCTTCGCCATGCAGGCGGTCAGTAGCGCGGCGTTCCAGCACGGCTACGGGTTCGTTGTCGTGGTCGGCCAGCCAGTCGATGGGGGCATAGCTGTCTTCGTCGCCGTCGTCCGCCATCAGCGCCACATCCTGGCCGCTCATACGCGTTTCCATCTCCAGCACTTCCTCGGGCTTCACGCCCAAGTCGTCGGCGATGGCTTGCGCTTCCTTGTGGGAGAGGGCGGCGAGGCCCTGCTTCATGCTGCGCAGGTTGAAGAACAGCTTGCGCTGCGCCTTGGTGGTCGCAATACGCACCAAGCGCCAGTTGCGCAGGATGTATTCGTGGATTTCAGCGCGTATCCAATGCACCGCGAAGGAGAACAGGCGCACGCCGCGTGTGGGTTCGAAGCGCTTCACGGCCTTCATCAGGCCGATATTGCCTTCCTGCACCAGGTCGGCTTGCGGTAGGCCGTAGCCAGCGTAACCGCGGGCGATGGATACCACGACGCGGAGATGGGACAGCACAAGCTTCCCGGCCGCTTCCAGGTCGTTTTCCGCGTGGAAGCGCGTTGCCAGGCTGATCTCTTCTTCCTGGCTCAGCATGGGGATGGCATGAACCTGCTGGATATAGCGGTCCAGGCTGTCGCCACCGGCGAGGACGGGTAAGGTCATAGCTTCAGACATGCGTTTACTCCCTTTCGCCGACGGTAAGTTTCCATCGGCAGACTGATGTTAGCACTCGCCGCATAGGAGTGCTAGTAGTCGTAAAAGTTCACTGCCATGGTTCGCAATATGTAGACGGGCGCCCGGCGTTTCAAGCGCGAAAAGGGAGGTTGGCTGCCGAGCACAGCTAAGTTACGGATTGATAACGAATATATTTCTCGCCCACAGAGTGTTGCTGATCGATCACTTGCTCGAAATCTTCATGTCTCCGTCATAGACGGCCGGCAAGATGCGGCCCGCAATCAAACAGCCCAAGCCATGGGCGACAACTACGGAGAAAGAAGAATGAAGCGCCTCAAGCCGATCGCAGCATCGCTGCTGGCCGGTGCATTGGCCGTGTCTGGCCAGCATGCATTTGCCGCAAGCAACGACAACAACACCACGACGCCGATCAAGCACGTCATCGTCGTCATTGCCGAAAACCACTCCTTCGACAATCTGTTCGCCACCTACCAGCCGCAGGGCGGCCAGCAAATCCTCAACCTGCTGTCGCAGGGCATCGTGAACGCCGATGGCAGCCATGGCCCGAACGTCGGCCTCGCCACCCAGAATACGGCCAGTGACACGGGTGTCTACGACATCAACCCGCAGCGCACGGGCAGCTACGGCAACTGGATGCCCATGGTCGACTTCTTCGGTCCCGTGTACGACGTGCGCTATTCCAGCCTGCAGTTCATCAACTGGCTCCCCAAGCTGGTCGGCCCGTCCAACGGCCCGTTCCAGATCACAAAGTGGGATGTGCCCTATGCCACGCCGCTGTCGGTGACCGGCAGCCCGGTGCACCGCTTCTTCCAGATGTACCAACAGACGGGCGGCACCAATGCCAAGCACGACCTGTTCGCCTGGGTGCCCTCGCAGACGGGCGCAGGCGACAACACGGGTTTTGCCGGCATCAACACGACGACCAGCAATATCATGCAGGGCAGTGAGGCGCTCGGCTTCTTCAATATGAGCACGGGCGACGCGCCCTACCTGAAGAGCCTGGCCGACCAGTACGCCATGAGCGACAACTTCCACCAGTCGGTCATGGGTGGTACGGGCATGAATTTCTATGCCATCTCCACCGGCGGCAAGCTGCCTGTGTACAACGTGAACGGTCAGCTGGCGACGCCGCCCGCGAACCAGATCGAGAACCCGAATCCGAAGCCGGGCACCAATAACTTCTACACGCAGGACGGCTACAGTGGCGGCTCCTACGTAAACTGCTCGGACAACAACCAGCCGGGCGTGGCGACGATTGCCAACCTGCTGTCGCAGCAAGGCGTGTCGAGCGGTTGTGCCCAGGGTGCCTACTACCTTGTCAACAACTACAACCTGCCGTACAGCTCCGTGGGTACACCGCAGGCGCTGGGTAGCACGACTTACGTGTTCCCGCCGCAGACTACGCAGACCGTGGCCGACCTGCTGACCAACAACGGTGTGAGCTGGAAGTGGTACACGGCCGGGCGCGACGCGAATGACTTTGTATCGACCTATTTCCCCGGCGTCGCAACGGACGTGCTGCAGCTGTTCGGCTACAACAACCTGGGCGATCCGCTGGTGGCAAATACCCGCGTGATGACGGGCCCGATGAAGAACAATCTGCAGAGCCTTAACCACTTCTACAGCGACGTGTCAGGCAACACGCTGCCGGCCGTGTCCTTCATCGTGCCGCCTGGCCTGGAAAGCGGTCACCCCGGGTCCTCTGCCCCAGTGTTCTTCGAAGGCTTCGTATCCAAGCTGATCAACGACGTGCAGGCCAACAGCAGCCTGTGGCAGGACACGGCCATCATCGTGACGTCGGACGAAGGCGGCGGCTACTTCGACACGGGCGCCATCCAGCAGCTGGACTTCTTCGGCGACGGCCCGCGCATCGGCATGATCGTTGTATCGCCCTACGCCAAGCAGGGCTACGTGGGCCACCAGTACAGCGATCACAGCTCGATCATGAAGTTCATCGAGAAGAACTGGAGCCTGCCGACCATCGCCGGCGACACGCGCGACAACCTGCCCAACCCGGTGCAAGGGCAGGGCAGCTACCTGCCGGCGAACGCGCCTGCTATTGACGATATGTCCGAGATGTTCTCATTCTGATCGGCGTGTAAGGCACCGTCACGGGTGCCTTTCCATCGCATATGGCGCAGCATCCTCGACTTGATGTCGGGGATGCTTTCGCTTTTTGACAGGCCGGTCGCTTAGGAGCACCGGCAAGGAAGTGTGAAAGTGTTCAACGCCAATACTCGCGTGCTGCTTGCGGCTCTGCTCGCCAGCCTCGCCGCCCAAGCCGTCGACCAGCCGGCACCGGATGCCACGGCCGGTACCCAGAAACTCGATCCCGCTGCCCTGGCACGTAGCCGCCTCTACCATCCACCCGGCGTGCCGGGTGCGACCGACCCGAACATCGACAACGTCTACAGCATGCAGATCATGGCGTTGCCGGACGTGGGCCGCATGCAGGCCGTGGGCCGCAAGATCTTCTTCGATAAGTCGCTGTCCGGCTCCGGCCGCATGGCTTGCGCCAGCTGCCATGACCCGGCCTACGCCTATGGCCCACCCAACGCGCTGGCCGTGCAGCCGGGTGGGGCGGCCATGGACAAGCTGGGCAACCGCGCCGTACCCTCGCTGCGCTACAAGGAGCGCATGCCTTCGTTCACGGAGCACTATTTCGACGAGGAGCACCCGACAGGGCAGGACCAGGGGCCGACCGGGGGCTATGGCTGGGACGGGCATTTCTCTACCCTGCATATCCAGGCTGGATTGCCGCTGCTGGCGCCGAACGAGATGGCGAACGCTAGCCAAAGCGATGTCGCAGCCAAGCTCCGCAAGGCTGCCTATGCGGCGGAGTTCCGCGACACCTTCGGCAAGGACGCCCTGGACGACGACGCGCGCGCCTTCAAATGGCTGACGCTGGCGCTGGAGTATTTCCAGCGCGACCCGCAGGAGTTCTTCCCGTACACGAGCAAGTACGATGCCTCGCTGCGCGGCCAGGTTGCCCTGAGCGAGCAGGAGCAGCGCGGCCTCAAGTGGTTTAACGACAAGGAAAAGGGCAACTGCGCGAGTTGCCACACGAGCACACCGGAGCGACCGGGCACCATGCCCGTGTTCACCGACTTCGGCCTGATTGCGCTGGGCGTTCCGCGTAACGCTTCACTGCCCCCCAACAAGCAGCACGGCTTCTACGATATGGGCCTGTGCGGCCCCTACCGCGGGGATCTGGCCGCGCACCACGAATACTGCGGCGCCTTCCGCACGCCCAGCCTGCGCAATGTGGCCCTGCGTCATACCTTCTTCCACAACGGTGCCTTCCACGACTTGCACGAGGTAGTCGAGTTCTACGCCACGCGCGATACGGATCCGGCGCACTGGTACCCGCGCATCCATAGTGGCCCGAACAAGGGTAAGGTGGATATGTACGACGATCTGCCCGTGGCCTTGCGCAAGAATGTGAACCACGATGCACCGTTCAGTCCCTACGCTGATGGCCGTCCGCGGCTCGACAAACAGGAGGTCGACGATATCGTGGCCTTTCTGAAGACGCTGACGGATGGTTACGTTGTGCCGGGTAAACAGACTGCTAGCGCGGCCACGCACTAAGGATATTGCAATGAAACGAAACCATCTGATCCTGCTAGGCGGCGCCATCGTCGTCGCAGCAGTGCTTGTCTACTTCGTCGCCTTCCCGTCGACTGCAAGCACGCCCGTACCGGCAGTTGCCATCGCCCCGCCGGCGCCCATCGTGCAAGCAAGCACCACGGCTACACCTACCACCACGCCCACGCCAACGGAAACACCCCAGCCGCTACCACCCGTGATCGCCAAGATGGCTGCTGCCGTCCACAAGACGCCGCTCAACCGGCCCATGACGGAGGTCGCCAAGAACTGGTTCGGCTGCAACAGCGAGGACGCCTACAACACGACCATGGACTTGCTCACGCGCAATGACCCGGCCTCGGCCGAGCGCTTCAAAGGGGCTGGCGCCGCCTGCGTGGCATTGACGGCCGGCCAAGCGATCAAGCTGGTCGATATCGACACGAACAATAACGTGGCCCTGGTGCGCGTGACGGAAACCCAGGCCATGCTTTGGACCGACCCGGCGGCGCTGTCGGGCCATGGCCAGCATGGGCCGGACGGAGCTGCGACCAAGAAACCGGGCTGACGGTCATGCCCCTGCCCCATGGCGCGCACCTTGCAGTGCAGCACGGAGCGCGCTATAGCTTTCTTTAGATGCCCTGGTTGGCGTACACGGGCAAACGAGAAGCATGGCAGGGGGACCGCATGATCCAGTCGGACGACGAGCACGATATCGCGATGTTCTTCGCCTCATCCGTGCACGACATGAAAAACTCGCTGGGCCTGATGGCCCTGATGCTGGAGAAGGCCGTGCGGGCCGGCGAGCGCGACAGCGGCAATCTCCTGTATGAGGTGCGGCGCATCAATAGCAACCTGATGCATCTACTGGCGCTCTATAAGTTGGGCAACAAGCTCTATCCTTTCGACCCCACCGACGTCGCCATCTCCCACCTGTTCCACGACCTGCAGTTGCAGAGCGACATCCTTCTGAAATCGCGCAATGTGCAACTGGAAGTCGAGGTGGATGAGGACCTGACCTGGCATTTCGACTTCGACCTCGTGTTCGGCGTGCTGGGCAGCGCCGTGAACAACGCCTTCAAGTACACGGAAAACACCATCCGCCTTACCGCGACGGCGACCGACGACGAAATCGAGTTGCGCGTCGAGGACAATGGCTGCGGCTTCCCCTCGTCGATGCTGGTCGATGGTCGCGGCGGACTGAACGGTATCGACTTCGCGAAGGGCAGCACGGGGCTGGGCCTGTATTTTGCCGACCGGGTGGCGGGGCTCCATCGCAACCAGCAGCGCCGCGGCAGCATTCGCCTGGAAAACGGTGGTACGCTGGGCGGCGGCTGTTTCATCCTCACGCTACCCTGACGCCTATGCAAATCCCGCAAAGCCTACTTGCCAAGAAGCTGTGCCTGGTCGTCGACGACTTCCAGGGCATGCGTACCATGCTGCGCGATATGCTGCGCGAAGGCGGCGCCACGCAGATCGACCTGGCCTCCAACGGCAAGGAAGCGCTGCACCGCCTGCAGGAGCAGAAATTCGATATCGTGCTGTGCGACTACAACCTGGGCCCCGGCAAGAACGGCCAACAGGTGCTGGAAGAAGCCAAGGTACGCAAGTTGATCGGCCCCGCCTGCACCTGGGTCATGGTGACGGCGGAAAAGGCCTCGGACGGCATCATGGGGGCGATGGAATACCAGCCGGACGCCTATCTGATCAAACCGGTGACGACCGACCTGCTGTTGAGCCGGCTGGAGCGTATCGCCGTGAAGAAGCAGGCCTTCGGCGACATCGACCGCGCACTCACCGGCAAGCATTACGCCAAGGCGTTGAAGTTGTGCGAAGAACAGCTGCAGTACGACAAGACCAACGCGGCCGAGCTGCTGCGGCTCAAGGCCTCCATCCTGGTTACCATGGGTGACGAGGCGGCGGCGCGCACCTTGTATGAGTCCGTGCTGGGCCGGCGCGAGATCGCCTGGGCCCGTATCGGCCTGGGGCGTATTTGCTTCGACGACGGCGACTACGAGGCTGCGGCCGGGCATTTCCGCACCTGCATTGAGGCCAATGCGGCCAACATGGAAGCTTACGACTGGCTTGCGAAGGCGGAGCAGTACCTTGGCAATCTGGACCAGGCCGAGGCCGTACTCACGCAGGCGCTCAAGCTTTCACCCAACTCGCCTACACGCCAGCGCAACCTCGGCGAGCTGGCCCTGCGGCGTGGTGACCTGGAAACGGCCGACCGTGCCTTTCGCAAGAGCATTGCTGTGGGCGAGCACTCCATCTTCAAGACGGCCGACGCCTATATCGGCCTGGCCAAGGTATTCGGCGCGACCGATCGCAGCGACGAGGCGATGAAGGTGCTCAAGACTGCCGTGACTCAGTTCAACCAGGACGAGGTACGCTTGCGCGCCAAGTCCACCGAAGGCCTGATCCACAAGCGGAACGAACATCTCGATGCAGCCAATGCGGCTGCGAACGAAGTGGCGCAGATCCTCGCCACAGGCACCGTGCAGGCGGACGAGGCGGCTAGCCTGGAGGCGGCCGAGTTGCTCCTGGCGACCGGGCACAAGGAGGCTGGTATAGCGCTCCTGCAAAGCGTCGTGCGCAACAATCACGAGAACGAAGCGTTGCTGGAGCAGGTGAAGGGCGTGTTTGCAGAGGCTGGCATGGGGGAAGAGGGCGCCGGCGTGGTCGAAGGCTCGCGCAAGGAGGCCGTCGACGCCATGAACCAGGGCGTGCTGCTGGCCCGCAGCGGCAAACTGGACGAAGCGCTGGAAGCCATGCGCAGCGCCAAGTCCGAGATGGCGGGCAATGCGCGCGTGCTGCTTAATTTTGCGCACGTCGCCATCAGCTATATGTCGTCCAAAGGCGTGGACAACATGCTGCTGGACGAGTGTCGCCAAGCCCTGTATGCGGCGCACAAGCTGGCGCCGGCCGACAAGCGCTATGCCCAGCTGTCCGAGAATCTCACCGAGTTGGAAAAGTCGCGTCCACCAGCCTGACGGGTAGGTCGT
Organism: Burkholderiales bacterium; assembly: GCA_019234745.1. Classification (GTDB taxonomy): domain Bacteria; phylum Pseudomonadota; class Gammaproteobacteria; order Burkholderiales; family Chitinimonadaceae; genus JAFAKZ01. The sequence goes on along the minus strand of JAFAKZ010000464.1, from coordinate 1,603 downwards.
TGATCGTCCATGCACAAGAAAAGTGCGATTGATGCGGTAACGCGACACATTTTTGTGCATGCCTTTCGCTGCTCTGCACCAAAACATCCTCTCTCTTCACTGTGCACGCATTGCATTGGTGCAAAGCCAATGGGGCTGCGCTAGTTAGCCATCTGCACCCTCTGCTCGTACGTCATCGCGAATCTCCAATCTGCTAAGTCCTTGTTGCAATGCGCAATAAGTGGTCTGCAACGAGGCCGCCGCCCGAAAGCGGATAGAAAGGTTCGCCTCCCTATTCTGCAGCCACGTCGGCAAGGGGTCCGCCCCGGCCGCCTGCGCTGGATGTGAAACCGCCATCGAATGCCTCCTCCCTTTTTTCGGGGCATGGGTCCGGGTCCGGCGCGATACGGTGCTGCACCGCTTCCGTTACGGAAGCCCATTCCAATAAGGAGTAGACAACTTGAAAGCCTCGACACCCAACCGTTGCCCCGCGACGCTCAGGAAGCTCCGTCCCGCCGTGCTGGCGATGGCCATCGCCTTCCCGTTCAGCTCGGTGCTCACGCACGCCGATGAGCTGTCCGACCTGAAGGCGCAGATCCAGCTGCTCAACAAGCGTCTCGCCGACATCGAAGCGAACCAGGCTGCTGCCCGCGCCGCGCCTGCACCCGTTGCCGCTGCCGCGCCACAGCAGGCCAGCGTGCCGGAAGCGCTCAAGACGGACCAGCAGGGTTCGCCCGTCGAGACCTCGGTCAACCCTGTTACGCTGTACTCCAACAGCAATACCAGCCTGCGCATGTACGGCCTGGTGGAAGCGACGATTAGCCATGCCAACAACCAGGCCAAGGGCGGCGCCACGGCCACGGGCTTCCAGACGGCCTGGTTCAGCGGCAACCGCCTGGGCTTTGACGCGGAGCACGCGCTCGGTTTTGGCAAGGACTGGGGAATGCCGGACCTGAAGGTCATCTCCAAGCTGGAAACGGAATTCGAACTGCCCACGGGTAACTCCGACTCGCCCGGCGTGCTGTTTAACCGCGACGCCTGGTTGGGTCTCTATAGCGACTCGCTGGGCAAGATCACCCTGGGCCGCCAGAACACGCTGACGCGCGACTTCACGGCCAACTGGGGCGATCCGTATGGTTCGGCCGAGACGACGTTGAAGGAAGGTGGCTACAGCAACGTCAACAACTTCAAGCAGCTGATTTTCTATTCGGCCAGCCCGACCGGCACGCGTAACAACAGCGGCATCGAGTGGAAGAAGAAGCTGGACGACCACTGGGTGGTGGGCTTGGGCTATGCCTTTGGCTCCGAAGGCAACGGCGGCAGCGGCCCTGGCGGCGGCGGCGCCCTGCCGGGTGACCAGTCCGAGGGCAGCAGCCAATCCGTCTCCGTGGCCTATAACAAGCTGGAGCTGGGCGATGCGAAGCTGAACTTCAACGTGTCCTACGACCGCGGCAAGAAGGCCGACCTGATCGACCAGGCCGTGCTGGTCGGCGGCAACGTCGTGTATGGTCCGTTCCGCTGGAACGCAGGTTATATCCACTACACGGGCCAGCAGGGCGTGAACAATAGCGCCGGTACCCGTACCGACACGCCGTGGACGACCTCCTTCAGCTATCTGTGGGAC
>JAFAKZ010000358.1 GCA_019234745.1 Burkholderiales bacterium | reverse complement strand
TCTGCCAAGCTGCTGATCGAAGCCCAGGGCGGCCGCCTGGCCCTGCGCTGCGACGATAGCCAAGACCGGACCCATCTATCCGTTTATCTACCGAGCACCCATGCTGCGAACCCTCCCGCGTGAACCCGTTCGCATCGTCATCGTCACAGCGCTGTATTGGCTGGCGGCACAGCTCGGCTTTGTTTTCTCCAATCATGGTTTTCTGACGCCAGTATGGCCGCCAGCCGCCGTGGCGTGCGCTGCCGCACTGGCATACGGGCCGCGCAGCCTGATCGGCGTCGCCCTGTATATCTACTACGACTTTGTCAGTTACGACTTCGCGCGGCCCAATGTCCTCCTGAAGGGCCTGATTGAGCCCGTTGCAATGATGGCGACAGCCAGCGCCGCTGCCTGGCTGGCCAAGCGCTACCGGCTCGATCTCGCGCTAGCGACGGTGCGCGACACCCTGCTGCTGGTCGGCATGTCGTTCTTCTATGCCGGTATGAACGCTGCGATATCGAGCGTGGGCTACTGCAACCTCGCCAGCTCGCCGATTTGCATGCGCGACGGCTGGGGACTGCACTGGCTGCAGTCTGCCGTGGGCGATCTGTTCGGCCTATTCATTTGCCTGCCTGCCCTGGTCTCTTGGGCGCTGCGGTTGGACACGTCCATTCGGCAGGGCCTGACCAAGCCCGATAAATACCGTGCCGTGTCGCTGCGCCTCAGTCGACAGCAGATCGTCTTTGTCGCAACCGGTATCACATTCACCTTGATCGCCTGGTGGTACACGCGCTTCGAATCGCTGCCCGTACATATTGTCGGCTTCCTCACCCTGCCCTTGCTGGTATGGGCCGCCCTCCGCTTCCCGCCGCTGTTCGTGCATACGTCCATTGCCGTCACCGGTCTCGTCACCATCAGCCTGCAACTGACGGCGCACGGCCGCATCATGGACGATACGGTGACCCATATCGCCTCGATGAGCCTGTTTCTGCTCAGCCTGTCCACGCTTACGCTACTCGTTACCGTGATCGTCCAGCAGCAGCGCGACATGGCTGCCGCCCTGGCGCTGCAGGCCGAGCAAGCTCGCACGGAACTCTTGCTGGCGGCAGCGCCTGAAGCGATTGTCAGCTTCAACAGCCACGGCCGCATCACCTACTGGAATCCGGCCGCCGAGCGTATCTTCGGCTGGGCACGCGACGCGGTCATGGGGCGCCACGTCAATATGTTCCTGCCACCGGCGTCCTTGCAGATCGTGTTCAACGCGGGCCTGGAGCGCTTCCTCAAGACGGGTGAAGGTCCCATACTCGACGATATCCTCGAAATCGAGGCGAATCATGCTGGGGGGCACCTCTTCCCCATTGAGCTGGCCATCACCGGTCATCGAAGCGGGGCCGACTGGAGCGCCACAGCCTTCGTACGCGACGTCACCGAGCGCAAGCAAGCGGAGCGAGCACTGGCCGCCGCCGAAGTGCGCGCGCGCGAATTAACTGATCGCCTGCCGCTGGCCGTCTACCAGCTGCAGTTTGACGGCGACACACCACGCATCACCTTCGCCAACGCGCAATGGCAGGAATTTGGCCCCACGCCGGAAGCCATCCTTCAGGATTCCAACCAAGCCTTCGGCCTGATCGTAGAGAAAGACCTCCCCACTGTCTTCGAATCCATGCGCGAGGCCGTGAAGGAAAGCCGCACCTGGGAACACGCCTTCCGCATACGGCGCATAGACGGGCAGATACGCTGGGTGTGGGGCGAAGCGCGGCCGGCTCTGAGCGCCGCGGGCAAGCTGGTGTGGAACGGTTTCTGGCAGGACATCACAGACACGCAGGAAGCCGCCGCCGAACTGGCGTCGGCGCGCGATCTGGCCCAGGACTCGCGCCGACGCCTGATCGACCTGTCCGATGCCCTGCCCCTCGGTATCTTCCAAATGCGCTTGGAGGCCGATGGCAGGCTGCAATACCCCTTCGCCAGCGCCAAGATCAAGGACGTGCTGGGCATCGAATTCCGTGAGCTGCAGGCCGATATCGCCTCACGCTGGCGCAATGTGGTGCCGGAAGACCGCGTGCGTGCCCAGGCCATCGTACGCCGCGCCATCGCAAGCAAGAGCAATACGGATTTCGAGCATCGCGTGGTCGTCAACGGCAAGATGCGCTGGATACACGTTCGCGCCATCTGCAGCATGCAGACTGACGGCGGTTGGGTATGGAACGGTTTCTGGATGGACGTGACCGATACCCGCGCGCAGGCCGAGGCGCTCAAGCACGCCAAGGACCAGGCAGAGGATGCGACCCACGCCAAGTCGATGTTCCTGGCCAATATGAGCCACGAAATCCGCACGCCGATGAATGCCGTCATCGGCATGGCCCACCTGGCGCTCAAGACCTCGCTTTCGCCCAAGCAGCGTGACTACGTGGAGAAAATCCACACGGCTGGCGTCTCGCTGCTCGGCATCATCAACGACATCCTGGATTTCTCGAAGATCGAGGCGGGCAAACTCAATATCGACTCGGTGGATTTCGACCTGGACGACGTGTTGTCCAATGTCTCGGCCGTGACAGCTGGGCGCGCACAGGACAAGGGCTTGGAATACCTGTTTGACGTTCCACCGGAGATCCCCCGCCGGCTGCGTGGCGACCCACTGCGGCTAGGCCAGATCCTGATCAACCTGGTGAACAACGCTGTCAAGTTCACGGAACACGGCGAGGTGCGCCTGACGGCCCATGTCGAATCGAATATGGATTCGTCCATCGTGCTCGCCTTTACCGTGCGCGACACGGGCATCGGCATGACCCCCGAGCAGTGCGGCCGGCTGTTCGAAGCGTTTACCCAAGCCGATGGCACGACCACGCGCAAATTCGGCGGCACAGGCCTGGGCCTCAGCATTTCTCGACGTCTGGTGGAAATGATGGGGGGCGAGATCAGTGTGGACAGCGTCGTCAATGTCGGTTCGACATTCCGCTTCACGGTCCACCTGCAATCCAGCGCCAGCGAGCAGTCCGCCAATCGCGTATTGCCGACCGCGCTCAATGGCATGCGCGTTCTCGTCGTCGACGACAACGCCGCCGCGCGGGAAATCCTGGTCAATGCACTGCACGACCTGCCGCTAGATGTCCAGGCGGTGGAGACCGGTCAACAGGCGTGGAACGCCATCCAGGGCGCCGACAATGCCAACCCCTATCAGCTCGTGCTCACAGACTGGCAAATGCCTGGGCTCGATGGCATCGAGCTGACCCGCAAGGTCAAGCATGACGAGCAATTGGCACACCCCCCCCTGATGGTATTGGTCACCGCTTTTGGCCGCGAAGAGATACGCAGCCGGGCCGAGCAGGCAGCGGTCGACGCCTTCCTGCTGAAGCCGCTGAACCGCTCCACCCTGGTCGATACGCTGGTAACCCTGATGAGCGGCACAGAGCACGTGCCGGAGGATCTGTCGCGCCACCGGCAGGCCAGCTTCGTGGGCGGGCAGCGCGTGCTGATCGTGGAAGACAACGACGTCAATCAACAGATCGCCAGCGAATTGCTCGACAGCGTAGGCCTGCCGTCCGATATCGCCGAGAATGGGCAGGAAGCGCTCGACCGTTTGAATGCGGCCGAACCTGGCTACTACTCGCTGATCTTCATGGACCTGCAGATGCCCGTGATGGATGGGCACGAAGCGACGATCGCCATCCGCGCCGACGAGCGCTATGCCAAGCTGCCCATCGTGGCCATGACGGCCCACGCGATGGTCGAGGAGCGCGAGCGCTGCCTGCGCGAAGGCATGCAGGACCACATCAGCAAGCCGATCGACCCGGACGTGTTGATCGAATGCGTGTTCCGCTGGCTAGGTATGCCGGAGACCCGCGCCAAAACATCTGCCGAATACGTTCCACCCACGCCCGATGCGGACCTCGACCGCACATCCGGACTGCGGCGTGTAGCCGGGAATGCCGCGCTGTATCAGCGCTTGCTGCAGCAGTTCATCGATCGCTTCAAGACGGCCGCAGCCGATTTGGCTGCTACGCTCGCAAACGACCGCGAGCGCGCCGTGCATGATGTACACTCGCTGCGCGGCGTGGCGGCCAATCTGGGTGCAAACCGGGTAGCCCATGTCGCAACCGAGATCGAAAACGGCCTGCGCACCGGGATGTTGAAGGACGATGCCATGCATCATGCGATGGATAGATTGTCCGCAGCCCTGGAGGCCGCATTTGCCGCCGCGGCAGAGAACACTGCCCCGGCGGTGACCGACGCCGAATCAGCCAAGGCGCCGCTGGCCGAGCGACTCGCGCACCTGTCGCGCCTCCTTGAGGAAAGCGACGGCGAGGCGCAAGACTGGACGCTTGAGCATAGCGTCGGCCTGCGTGAAGATTTGGGCGAAGGTTTCTCGGCCGTCGAGTTCGCCATCCAGCAATATGATTACGACGCGGCGCTACGGCTGCTGCGCGGCCTTGCCGCGCGCATAGCAGCAGGCGACGCGACACGAAACGTTTCCGAGCCTCAAGCATGACTATGTTCGCGCCTCCACCACGACTACAGGGCCGCTGGCGCCAGCGCTTCCTACAGTCGCTCGACCATATGCGCGATCAACCAGACGCCACCGCCGAGATCGGCGCCGATATGGTGGAGCAAGGAATGACGCGCGGTGATGCCTCGCTGGCACGCTACGGGCGCCTCGTTATTGCGCTTTGCGACTTCTTCGCTAGCCGCAACGCCCAGAACGTCGATGTCTTCGCCTCGCTGGTCGCGGATTTCACAGCGGCCAACGATGCAGAGGGCAGTCTGTATGCGCGTTACGGCTATATGGCCGTGCTGCGCGTTCTGGGTCGTGTGCGGGAGGCCTACGAGTACGGCCAGACCGAGGTGCAGCCACGGCTACCCGCCGTACGCGAGATGGCAAGCGTACTTGCCCTCAATGTGATGGGCATCATTGCACAGGAATGCGGGCATACGGACGAGGCGATCCGGCATTTCTACGCCGCCATGGAAGGCGCCCGCCTGCTTGGCTTCAAGTCGCGCGAGGCCCAGATCACCTGCAATATCGGCGAGCTGTTCTACATCTGTGGCAATCCGGAAGATGGTGAAACCCTATTGCGCCGCGCCTACGACCTAGCCATGCAGACCAACGAGCGCTGGCTGCTGCCCTTCGTCACCGTCACGCTCGCCCTGTGCAAGCTCTCGCGCAACGATTACGACGCCGCCCACGAGTTGATTGAATCGGTGCTTGCCGGCGGCGAGGCGCTGTTCGGTGGCTCCGTTGCGCACCGAGCCTTCTTCTTGGCTGTGGCGGCATATACGCTAGCCGAGCGCGGCGACATTGCGCGTGCCGACGCCTACTGCGCCGAAGCACTGGCGTCCGCCGGCAGCTACGAAGACAAGCACCTCAAGCCCTACATCTGGTGGGCAAGCGGCCACCTCTACCACCGCCAGGGGCGCCTGGACGCGGCCATCGAGCATTTGAACAAGGCAGTCGAGGAAACGGGTGACGTGGGCTACGCCTTCCTCCCCATGCGCGCTACGCAGGAGCTGGCGGAAATCCATACGGAACGTGGCGACTGGCAGGCAGCGCTGGCCGACTACAAGCGCCATCACGCCCTGTTCGAACGGGCACAAAGCCAGGCCACACGTACACGCCTGCAGTTGCTACGTATCGAGAACGAGCTGCACGAGGCGGAAGCGGCCCGCCGCCTGGCCGAGGAAGCGACACGCGCCAAATCCATGTTCCTGGCCAATATGAGCCATGAAATCCGCACACCGATGAACGCCATCATCGGCATGGCGCACTTGGCGCTCAAGACACCGCTGTCGCCCAAGCAGCGTGACTACGTGGAAAAGATCCACACGGCCGGCGTCTCGCTGCTCGGCATCATCAACGACATCCTGGACTTCTCCAAGATCGAGGCAGGCAAGCTCGACATCGAATCGGTCGAATTCGACCTCGACGAGGTCATCGGCAATGTCGCTACGCTGACTGAAGCACGGGCACAGGAAAAGGGCCTGAGTTTCCTGATCGACGTCCCCGCTGAGGTCCCGCGCAAGCTGCGTGGCGATCCGCTGCGGCTAGGCCAGGTGATGATCAACTTGATCAACAACGCCGTGAAGTTCACCGACGTGGGCGAAGTGCGCCTGAGCGTCGCCGTGCGCGACCGCGACGACGACGGCGTATTGCTCGACTTCACCGTGCGCGACACGGGCATCGGCATGAGCAAGGAGCTGCGCGAGACGCTGTTCCAGCCCTTTACCCAGGCCGATGGCACGACCACCCGGCGCTTCGGCGGCACGGGGCTAGGCTTGAGCATTTCGCGCCGGCTGGTGGAGATGATGGGCGGCCAGATCATGGTCGAGAGCACGCCGCAGCTAGGTTCGACCTTCCGCTTCTTCCTCCGCCTAGCACACGGCAGCCTGCACGAAGAGCGGCTGCCCATCCGCGAGCCGGACGACCCGCCCGTGATGCCCAACTTTGCCGGCGTGCGGGTATTGCTTGTGGAAGACAACGAGATCAACCAGCAGATCGCCACGGAACTACTGCAGGCGGCCGGCGTATCTGTGGACGTAGCTGGCAACGGCCGCGAAGCGCTCGACATCCTGCTGCCGATGGAGCACATCCCCTACGACATGATTCTGCTTGACGTGCAGATGCCTATCATGGACGGCTTCGCTACGATACGCGCCCTGCGCGCGGAAGCGCACCTGGCCGATATCCCTGTCATCGCAATGACGGCGCACGCGCTCTTGGAGGAGCGCAATCGCTGCCTGGCGTCCGGCATGAACGACCATATCGCCAAGCCCATCAACCCGCACACCTTGTTCGAAACGGTGGCACGCTGGTCGGTTGACCGCCCGCGGGAAACGCTTGCCGCGGTGGTGACGCCGCAGATCACGCTGCCGGTGATCGATGGGCTCGACATGGGTACCGGCTTGGCACGCACCATGGGCGACCGCGCGCTGTATCTGGATCTGCTCTACCGCTTCGAGGAGGAGCAGCGCGACGTCACCGAGACCATCCGCAGCGCCATCCCTGGCGATCGGGCGCTCGCGCAACGCCTTGCGCACACGCTGAAGAGCCTGGCAGGATTGATCGGCGCAGACAGTGTCGAAGAGGCTGCTGCTGCGCTGGAATCCAGCCTGCTCAATCCAGGCGATTGGGGTGACGACGGCCTGATCGACACCGTGGACGCTGCGCTGGCACCGTTGCTGAAACGCATTGCCGCGTTGCGCGCGGGCACCAAAGGCTTTGCCAAGGATCAAATCGAGCTGTCGCGGCTCCTGGAACTGCTACGCTCACAGGACGGCGATGCGCTTGATTATTTTCAGCAGCACCGCGCGGCATTCGCGCAAAATATGCCGCAGCAATTGCTGCAACGCATCGAAAGGTATATCAAGCAGTATGATTACGATGCGGCGTTGGCCCTGCTCAGCGGCGAAAGCTCGGTCGCCTGAGGCAGCTACCGCTGCCCGCTCCACCCGCTAAGACGCATTGCGGACAGGTCTCTAGGGAGCCCTAGACCATGCCCGAGGATTGAAGATGACTAGCCCCGAATACGGCGCCGCTGAAAAACAGACCGTACTGATCGTTGACGACACGCCGGAAAATATTTCGCTGCTGTCGAGCCTCCTGCGCGACCGTTATCGCACCAAGGTCGCTACCAATGGCTTCAAGGCCTTGGAAGTGGCAGCGGGCAGCCCAAGTCCAGACCTGATCCTACTCGACATCATGATGCCCGAGATGGATGGCTACGAGACCTGCCAGCGCCTGAAGCAGAACCCCGCCACGGCAGACATTCCCGTCATCTTCCTCACGGCGCGCAGCCAGGTGGAGGACGAAGAGCTGGGCCTCAAGATGGGCGCGGTAGACTACATCACCAAGCCCATTTCGCCACCCGTGTTACTGGCGCGCGTGAACACGCATATCTCGCTGCGTAGCGCACAGCAGTTCCTGAAGGACCAGAACAAGCATCTGGAACACCTGGTGGTGGATCGCACCAGCCAGCTGGCCAAGATGCAGGATGCGACCATCCTGGCCATGGCCAGCCTGGCCGAGACGCGCGACAACGAGACGGGCAACCATATCCGCCGCACGCAGAACTACGTGGCCGCGCTCGCCCGCGCCCTGCAATACCACCCGCGCTTCGACGCCGTGCTGACAGATGAGAACATCGACCTGCTTTACAAGAGCGCGCCACTGCACGATATCGGCAAGGTAGGCGTGCCCGACCGCATCCTGCTCAAGCCCGGCCCGCTCGATGACGAAGAGTGGGAGATCATGAAACTGCACACGGTATATGGCCGCGACACGATCATCCAGGTGGAAAAGCAGCTTGGGGGCAGCAATACCTTCCTCACCTTCGCACGCGAAATCGCCCACTACCACCAGGAAAAATGGGACGGTTCGGGCTATCCGGACGGCCTCGTGGGCGACGCCATCCCCGTCTCCGCCCGCCTCATGGCGGTGGCGGATGTATATGACGCGCTGATCTCCCGTCGCGTCTACAAGCCCGCCTTTCCGCACGCCAAGGCAGTGGAGATGATGCAGAAAGGGCGCGGCACGCATTTCGACCCTGACGTGTTCGACGCCTTCGTCGCCATCGAGCACGAATTCCTTGCCATTGCCGACCGTTTCCGCGACGAGGAAACGACGCCGGACGTGGAGGCCGCGGCGTAGGAGTTGGCGGGAAATTCAGTAAGTAGTGACTTACTCTCAGGTATAATCATCGGTTTTCCAAAGCAAAAATACCGAGTACGCCATGGAAGCCGAACAGCTCAACCAGATTCAGAACACCATCGCCGATCTCGCCGCTCGCGGCGACGAACTGCGGAGGTATCTTTGACTACCCAGGCAAGAAGGATCGCCTGGAAGAAGTCGTCCGCCTCTCCGAGGACCCGGATATCTGGAATGACCAGAAGCGCGCGCAGGAAATAGGCCGCGAGCGCAAGGCGCTGGAAGCGGTGGTAGTGGTGCTCGACAGCATCGCCCAAACAGTGAGCGACAGCGGCGACCTGTTCGAACTGGCTCGCATGGAAGAAGACTGGGATACGGTGAGTGCCATTGCCGCCGACCTGGAGGCCGCCGAACACAAGATCGCCGACCTCGAATTCCGCCGCATGTTCTCCAACCCCATGGACCCGAATGCCTGCTTCGTGGACATCCAGTCGGGCGCGGGCGGCACGGAAGCCCAGGACTGGGCTGGCATGCTGATGCGCATGTATATGCGCTATTCCGAGCGCAAGGGTTTCACTGTCGAGGTATTGGAAGAGAGCGAAGGTGAAGTGGCCGGCATCACCAGCTGCACGCTCAAGCTCACGGGTGACTACGCCTACGGTTTCCTGCGCACGGAAACAGGCGTGCATCGCCTCGTGCGCGTGTCGCCGTTCGACTCGAACGCGCGCCGCCACACCTCGTTCACCTCTGTGTTCGTCTACCCTGAGGTGGACGACAGCATCGAGATCGACATCAACCCAGCTGATCTGCGCATCGACACCTTCCGCGCGTCTGGCGCCGGTGGCCAGCATATCAACAAGACGGACTCGGCCGTACGCATCACGCACGCACCGTCCGGCATCGTCGTGCAGTGCCAGAACGACCGCTCGCAACACCGCAACCGCGACGAAGCCATGCAGATGCTGCGCGCCAAGCTGTATGAAGCCGAGCTACGTAAGCGCATGGAAGCCCAGCAAGCGCTGGAAGCGGGCAAGTCGGACATCGGCTGGGGCCACCAGATCCGCTCCTATGTATTCGACCAGAGCCGCGTAAAGGACTTGCGCACCAATGTCGAAGTCGGCAACGTCAAGGGCGTGATGGATGGTGACCTCGATATCTTCATCCAAGCCAGCCTGAAGCAAGGCGTTTGATTGGTACGCGCAGGCGCAAATCGCAGCAGTAACTTCTAAGATTCAAAGCACGAAACGGGAAAACAAGCACACCATGTCCGACGACCAAAGCCCCCTCGCATTGGATGAAAACAAGCTCATCGCGGAACGCCGCGCCAAGCTGGCGGAGATCCGCAAGCAAGGCGTCGCCTTCCCGAACGACTTCGAGCGAAAACACCTGGCTGGCGACCTGCACGCCAAATACGGTGCGCTCGAGAAAGAAGCGTTTGATTCCGAAAAAATCGAGGTAACGGTCGCCGGCCGCATGATGCTCAAGCGCGTCATGGGCAAGGCCAGCTTTGCCACCATCCAGGACGGCACGAGCCGTATCCAGCTCTATATCACCCGCGACGGCGTGGACGAGTCCATCTACGAGGCGTTCAAGCACTGGGACCTGGGCGACATCCTGGGCGCCACCGGCACGCTTATGAAGACGAAGACGGGCGAGTTGTCCGTGCAGGTCACCGGTCTGCGTCTGTTGGTCAAAGCCCTGCGCCCGCTGCCGAGCGACTGGTACGGCATGGCCGACCAGGAGCAGAAGTACCGCCAGCGCTACCTGGACCTGATCTCCAACGACCAGACGCGCACGACCTTCGTCATGCGCTCGCGCATCATTCAGCGCATCCGCGAAATCATGGTGGAAGAGCGCTATCTGGAAGTCGAAACGCCGATGATGCACGTCATCCCCGGCGGCGCGGCGGCCAAGCCTTTCATGACGCACCATAATGCGCTCGACATGCCCTTGTTCCTGCGTATCGCGCCAGAGCTCTACCTCAAGCGTCTGCTGGTAGGCGGCATGGAGCGCGTATTCGAGATCAACCGTAACTTCCGCAACGAGGGGATGAGCACGCGCCACAACCCCGAGTTCACCATGATGGAATTCTACGAGGCCTACTGCGACTACCGCCGCATGATGAGCCTCACGGAAACGCTCATCCGCGAAGCAGCCCGCGCC
>JAFAKZ010000234.1 GCA_019234745.1 Burkholderiales bacterium | reverse complement strand
CTCGTAACCGGCGCCAGCGCCGGATTCGGCCTTGCCATCGCCCGCCGCCTGGCGGGCGATGGATGGCAAGTCGTCGCTGCGGCCCGCCGGCTCGATAGGCTGAAAGCGCTCGAGGCCGAGTTCCCGGGGCTGATCCTGCCCGTGCAGTTGGACGTGCGCGACCGCGAGGCGATTGCGTCAACGGTTGCCGGGCTGCCCGCCCAGTTCGCCGATATCGACCTGCTGGTGAACAACGCTGGCCTCGCCCTGGGCCTGGAACCAGCCCAGCGTGCCGACCTGGACGACTGGGAGACGATGATCGAGACGAACTGCCTGGGGCTCGCGGCCATGACGCGCGCCGTGCTGCCCGGCATGGTGGCGCGCGACCGCGGTCTCGTCGTCAATATCGGCTCCATCGCCGGTACCTACCCCTACCCGGGCGGCAATGCCTACGGCGCGACCAAGGCCTTCGTGCACCAGTTCTCGCTCAACCTGAAGGCCGACCTCTTGGGCACCGGTGTGCGCGTGAGCTGCATTGAACCAGGGCTCGTGGGCGGCAGCGAGTTCTCCAATGTGCGCTTCAAGGGCGACGACGCCAAGGCGGCCACCGTATATACAGGCACGCAGCCGCTGATGCCGGAAGATATTGCCAATACGGTGGCCTGGCTCGCCAACCTGCCGCCGCATGTGAACATCAATGTGATCGAGATGATGCCGACCTGCCAGGCATCGAGCGGCCTCGCCATCAAGCGCGCTGGTTGATCGGCCCCATGAGCAATCTGCAAGCCCATGCACCTATCGGCGTGTTCGACTCTGGCGTGGGCGGCCTGTCGGTACTCGTCGCCATCCGCCGCGCCCTGCCGCAGGAGTCGCTGATCTACGTGGCTGATTCGGCCCACATCCCTTACGGCGAGCGCTCGCCTGAGTATATCGATGCACGTGTGAAGGCCATGGCCGAATTCCTGCTCGCGCAGGGCGTGAAGGCCATCGTCATCGCCTGCAATACGGCCACCGTGGTGGCCGTGCAGAATCTGCGCACCTGGTGCCCTGTGCCGGTGGTTGCGATAGAACCGGCCATCAAGCCCGCCGCGCAGCAAACGCGCTCTGGCGTGGTCGGCGTGATCGGCACCAGCCGCACGCTGGCGAGCCCTAACGTTGCCCGCCTGTGCGCCACGTATGGCGCCAACGTCGATATCCGTTTGCAGGCGTGCCCAGGGCTCGTCGAAATGGTGGAGGATGGGGCGCTGATGGCCGATGCCACGCGCGCCTTGCTCACCAGCTATCTCAAGCCCATGCTGGATGCGGGGGCGGATACCCTGGTACTGGGGTGCACGCACTACCCATTCCTGCGTGAGCTGATCGGCGAGATCGTTGGCCCCGGTGTGCAGCTGATCGACCCGGCCGATGCCGTTGCTCGGGAATTGGTGCGGCGCCTGGGCGATGATCGCGTGCAGGGGAACGAGACTGATGCAGGAGGCGAAAGCTTCTATGCAACAGGTTTGCCAGAGCGCGCCGAGGCGATGATCAGCATGCTGTGGGGCAAGCCGGTCAAGGTGATCGCTGCGGGATAATTCGTAGCTTGGTGCTGCGCAGCGATGCCCAACGTTCACAGCGCACCTTCGACGCCTCATTGCGTACGTATAAAGCATTCTTTATCGCGATAGACGTTGGGCATCGCTGCGCTCAGCGCCAACCTACGAAACCGTCGCTCCCGCGAAGGCGGGAGCCCAGTAGCGGCTGCAGGCCGCTTCTATCACTTGCCATGCTTCCATCGTTGCTCTGGATTCCCGCCTCCGCGGGAATGACGCATGGTAGGGCTTATCACGCACGGCCCACTTCCTGACCCTCCCACAGCCAACCTACCGCCCGTCCCCGACACATGACATCCAACTCGCTTGGCAATTTAACCACTTGCCAAAATATGACATCGGAGTAAATTGCATTTAAAAATGTAAGCAGAAAGGGATGCGCCGTGAAACCGGTCCGCTCTGTCATCAAACAGTATTTGCAGCGCCCCTGGGTCGTTCTTCTGCTGGCTTTTTCCTTGCCGGCCATTGCAGATACCCCCACGCAGGCCCAGGCGGCGCGCTTTCTTACCCAGGCTACCTTCGGCCCGCGTCAGGCGGACATCAACCAGGTCGTCTCGGGCGG
>JAFAKZ010000119.1 GCA_019234745.1 Burkholderiales bacterium | reverse complement strand
GTCAACCTGCTCAATGAATGGATGGACCCGCGCCTCATCGACACGCACGCCTTCGGCGAAGCGAGCGGCGACGAGGCCAAGCACCCCGCCATGTGGCGCTTCTGGCGCGCCCTGCCGGCCAAGGGCCGCATCGGCATCCTGTTCGGCTCCTGGTATACGGCACCCGTGCTGCACCGTGTCACGGGCGAATTCGACGAGGCGAAGCTACAAACGGCGGTCGACGAAATCGTCCGCTTCGAAACGATGCTGGCAGATGAAGGCGTGCTGCTGCTGAAGTTCTGGTTTCACCTGAGCAAGAAACAGCAGAAGGAACGGCTCAAGGAACTGGAAAAGGACCCGCGCACACGCTGGCGCGTCAACGACGGCGACTGGGAACACTTCAAGCACTATGACGAATTCCGCGAGGTGTCCGAATCCGTGCTGATGCGCACCAGTACAGGCCAGGCGCCCTGGGTGGTCGTCGACGGCAGCGAAGAACGCTATCGCAGCCTCACCGTCTGCACGCTGCTGCATCAGTCACTGCGCCAACGCCTCGACCACGCGGCGCATCCGACCGCAGCCTCGGCCACAGCCCCCCTGCTCGCCCCCATCGACGGTGTGCGTGTGCTCGACCGGCTCAAGCTCGACCAAGCGCTCAGCAAAGACCGCTACACGGAGGAACTGGAAACCTGGCAGGGCAAACTCAATCAACTGAGCCGCGACCCACGCTTCCAGCAGACGGCCGTCGTCGCCGTATTCGAAGGCAACGATGCCGCCGGCAAGGGCGGCGCCATCCGCCGCATCACGGGCGCGCTGGACGCCCGCCACTACCACGTCATCCCCGTCGCCGCGCCAACTGAGGACGAACGCGCCCAGCCCTACCTCTGGCGCTTCTGGCGCAAGCTGCCCAAGCGCGGCAAGTTCGCCATCTTCGACCGCTCCTGGTACGGCCGCGTGCTGGTCGAGCGAGTCGAAGGCTTCGCCGCCGAAGCCGACTGGATGCGCGCCTACGGCGAGATCAACGACTTCGAACACCAGCTCACGGCAGCGGGCCTTGTCGTCATCAAGTTCTGGCTCGCCATCGACGCCGACGAACAGCTCAAGCGCTTCAAGGCGCGCGAAGAGACGGGCTTCAAGCGCTTCAAGATCACACCGGAGGACTGGCGTAACCGCGACAAGTGGGACGCCTACCGCGAGGCCGTGCACGATATGGTGGAACGCACCAGCACACGCGACGCACCCTGGGTGCTGGTGGAAGCGAACAACAAGTACTACGCCCGCATCAAGGTGCTGAAGGCGCTGTGCGAAGCGATCGAAGCGCGCCTGAAATCAATATGAATGGATAAGCCCCTCAGCCGCCATCGCGCGCGGCCCGCCACACCTGGTCGCGCGCCGTTTCCGCCCCAACCCAGTGCGTCAGAATACGCATAAAGGTGCCGTCGTCACGTATGCCGAGGAGTGCCGCCTGCAACTTGCGCAGGTCGTCCGGGTCGAACTGCCACGGTGTCAGCACCACGCCGCCCAGCGTGCGCGGCGCATCGGTCACAGGTATGGTCTGCACCGCCTCACGCAGGTGATAGCGGTCGAGATCCTGCTGGTACAGTATCGAAAAGCCAAACGTCGCATCGATGCGGCCCGCAGCCAGCTTGCGGTAAAGCACATCAGGCGATACCGACGGGTCGATACGGCTCGGATCGAGCGCCGCGAAGAACGCGTCGCCCCACTTGCCATAGGTCAAGCCGTCGATACGCCCGAACGTCACACGCTTGTTGTCGCGCGCCGCAGCGACCGAGCTGGCCCCCACCTCACGCCGGATCACCATATCGGTCGTCGCCGCAATCAAGGGCACATAGATGCGCCCCTCGCGGAAGCGCTGGCTCGCAATCGCCAGGATGGCAATATGCCCCAACCTCGCCATCGCCTCGATCCGCGCCGGCGGCATCTCTTCCAGCGTAATCCGGCAACCGGTACGGCGACCCAGTTCGGCAAACAGATCGACACTGATGCCGACCAGCCGACCCTCCTCGTCGTGGAACGCGTTATAGCCCAGGTTGGTACCCGTCACCGCCACATAGTCGCGCTCGCAGGCGGCCGACGCGGCAGTCCACGCGCCCGCCGCAAGGCAGGCAGCCCAAAGCACGCAGCGCATCAACGTTTTCGTACCCATGCGCCGCAGTATACGGCCACGTGATCACTAATCGGCAAGCGAAAGGCGACAACCCTCAGGGCAGAGTTGCGCCCGATTGCATATAGTGGGAGCAGAAGACTACAAAGGAGCCACTGGTGCAGCAAACGACAGCCGGCCTGCACCGGCTCCATCATCATCCGTCCACGGAATAGCTGCGCCATGCGATTCGGCATACGCTGGAAGATGACCGTCCTGTTCGCCGCCGGCTTCTTCATCATGGCCGCCGCCGGCCTCTTACTGTTGCGGCAAAGCCTCATCCCCAGCTTTACCCAGCTCGAGCAAGGCAGCGCCCGCTCCGACGCCGCGCGCATGATCGCCTCCATCGACGCCGAACTGGGCTACCTCGACACCCTGGTGCTGGACTGGGCCAACTGGAACGATCTGTACGAATACGTGCAATCGCCCAACAACCGCTTCGTCGACGCCAACCTGGTGCCGGAATCGTTGCGCAACTCATCGCTGTCGCTGGTCCTCATCGCCGACACGCGCGGCCGCATCATCCGGCAGGATGCCATCGACGAACGATATGCCCGCCCCATTCCCATCCCGCTGACTGGTCGCGACGGCGAATACATCCTCCGCCTGATGCTGGCGCAGGGCCCTTCCAGCGGCTGCGGCTTCGCCAACACGGCCGTGGGTCTGATGGCCCTTTGCTGGCGCCCCATCCTGCGCTCCGACTTCACAGGCCCCTCGGTCGGCAAGCTCGTCATGGGCCGCCTACTGTCCGAAACGCGCTGGAACAGCCTACGCCAGCGCACCGACCTCAATTTCATCTTCCGCAACACGCCCTCGCCCGCCACCATCGACGAACGCTGGCCCCTGCCCAACCACCCCGGCTATATCGCCACGCACGATATCGACGTGCACTACACGCAGCGCGGCCTCATCATCGACTACGGATTGGAAGACCTTGCCGGCAAGCACCTCGGCTGCCTGCAACTGGTGCTGGAGCGCACCATCTATCTCCAAGGGCAGAACGTACTCAAGCGTAGCGCCATCCTCCTGGCGCTGGTCATGGCGGCCGCAGTCGGCCTCTTGATCATTGCGATGAAATACTGGTTCGTCGATCCAGTACGCCGGCTCGAGGCGGAACTCGCCACCATCCGGCTGGACCAGCACTTGGACAAACGCCTGGGGAACCACGGGCAGGACGAAGTCGGCCATTTGGCGGAAGAGATCAATGGCCTGCTGCGCGTGATTGAGATGCAGGTGGAGCAGCTGGAACAGCTTTCCTCCACCGATTCGCTCACCGCCCTCGCCAACCGCCGCGCCTTTGATACACGCATCGACGAAGAACTGGCGCGCCACCGCCGCAACCGGGGCCCGATGGCGCTGATGCTGATCGACATCGACTTCTTCAAGCAGTACAACGACCACTACGGCCACCCGGCCGGCGACCATGTGTTGCGGCGCCTGGCCGGCGTGCTTAATGGCGCCGTGAACCGGCAAACGGACCATGTCTCGCGCCTGGGCGGCGAAGAGTTCGCCGTGCTGCTGCCGCAAACCGATGCGACCGGCGCCGAAAAGGTCGCTGCCCGCTTGCAGCGCAACCTGGCCGAGCAGGCCATCACGCACGCCTACGGCCTATCCGACCATCACCTCACCATCAGCATCGGCATCGCCGTCATGACGGACATGACCGAATCGGCCGAATCACTCATCTCCCGGGCCGACCATGCCCTCTACCAGGCCAAGGCAAACGGCCGCAACCGCTACGAGTTGGGATAGGCGCCTGCCAGAACAGCGAGACTACCCCTGCTCCCGCATCCCGCGCTCCAAATCCGCAATAAACACCTGCATCAATCCTTCCAGCTCAGGCGTCATCTGCACAAAGCGGCACCCGGACATTCTGGCCGGCCTGCCGTCGGGCAGTACCGCATCGTGCGAGTAGAGCACCTCGATATCCAGGTTCTCCACGCTACCCCCGGGGTGCACCAGCCGGCAGCCACGCAGCACTGCCCCCTTTTCCAGCGTAATGCTCGCGTCGTAGACCATGGCGCCCAAGCCGCCAACACTGATGTCCGCCACCAACGCGTCGAAGGGCAAGGGACCTTGCTCGTCGGCCAGGCAATGCACGGGCATGCTGGGTAATACCTTGATGCGCGGGTGCGCTCGGCGCTGCCGCACCAACACGAACTCCGGCACATCGAAGCGCAGCGCAGGCACCTGCCCCACGCGCGCCGTTGCAAGCCGCGAGGCCAGGAACTCCACATTGCCGCGCGGGTAGTGACTCTGTATCGGCACTGCATCGAGCGTCACCAAGGCCCGGCCCAGTGCATCGTTCTCCGCGCAAGGCATGGCCAGCCCAATACCATCGGGTTCGACCGCACACAGCTGGGAAGAGAAAAACACGTCCCGCCCCGGCGGATGGGCGGATAAAGGCGCTCGCAAGGCCAACAAGGTCTCGAATATGCGCAGCACTTCCTCACGCGAGCGTATCAGAATCTGCGTCGTGTCGGCGGCACGCTCCGACGCATCGTCAGCAGGCATGGGGGATGTCATCGGGCGCTCCATGAAGCGGGAAAAACGGGAAAAGATGCTTGCAGTGTAGGCCGTTACGTTCGCCGCCGCACGGAGCGTGCAGGTCTTCAGCCGGCCGGCTTGTGCGCACGCAGATAGGCGATGCGCTCCGTCATGGTCGCATCGGGCGACTCCAACACAGCACGTAGGGCCGGCACAAAAAACGCACGCTCGCCCTCATTGAACTGCTCCGCCAACACCTGTGCCAGCGACGGCGCCAGCGGGTGCGGGCTGCTGCCCAGAAAGCTCTCCCACGAGCTCATCTGCATGGGCAACACATCGATATGCAGGGCGAGTTGGATGCCCGCAAACCCCGCCTGCTGCGCCAGGTTTACCAGGTCTCGCTCCGTGTAATTCGTCAGTGGGTTCTGCGCCACCAGCGCTTCCGTATCGGGGAACTGCGCCGCCTTCCAGCGATGCATCAGGCGCATAAAGCGCCCCTCGTCCTCACCCTGCCGCTCCGCATATCGGCGCAACGCACACACATAGAGCGCATCGTCGCGGAACACAGGCTCCGCCATAGTCAGGCAGCCGCCCGGTTTCAGCACGCGGCGAAACTCCGCCAGCGCCACGCTCTTCTCCGCCACATAAGCGAGCACCGAACGCAGCGCCACCACGTCCACCGAGGCGTCGGGCAGTTGCGACAAATCCGTCGCCGCACAATGCAGAAAGCGGCACTGCCCCACCACACCGCGCTCCACGGCGCGCGCCTCGGCATGACGCAGCAGGGGCGCCGACACATCGGTCAGCACCACCCGCAGGCCTGCCCCAACGCGCTCGATTGCACGCAAGGCCACCAGGCCCTCGCCCGTCCCCACGTCGAGCAGCGTCATGCCCGCATGCAAGTCCGCCGCATCCAACACCCTGTCCGCATAGCGCAGGGCATCCGCACGCACCGCCGCACCGGCCGCCGCATCGCCCGCCTGGCGCTCATGCAGCAGCCAGCGATACCACACATCCGTTTCCGCCCCAGCCTGATCAGCCATGCCGCCCTACCCGGTCACTAGAATCCAGCCGATTGTATCCGATCCCCCGGGCCAATCCTGAGACGGTCGAGAAGCCACGCCCAATGGTAGAGCGGGTTCACGCAACAACCCGCCAAACTTCCTGGTGCCAGGGATCACCCAATGTCTTCGGCAAGCGGCAAACTGATCCTAAATCCCACACCACCGTCGGCCATACGCATACAACACGCCTCCCCCCCATGCCGCCGTGCAATCTGCCGCACCAGCGCCAAACCCAGGCCAGCCCCCACATTCTCGCGCCCGCCAGCACGCCGATAGAAAGGCTCGAACACGCGCTCGAACTCCCCCTCCGGCAACCCGCCACCGGCATCCCACACGGTCACCATGGCCATGCCAGCGGCCGCCTCCACGTTCACATGCACCGGTGCCGCACCGTGGCGAAACGCATTCTCCAACAGATTGCGCAGCACCCGGCGCAGCAAACGCAGTTCGCCCCACACATGCTGTGACTTGCCGTCCACCTGCACTCCCTCATAACGCGCCGCCTCCTCGGCAGCCAACGCCAGTAGGTCGACCTGCTCACGGGTATCGCACGCTTCTACCGCGTCGAGCCGGCTCGCCAGCAGAATCTCATCGATCAGCGCATCGAGCTCCGCAATATCCTGCTCCAACCCCGCCTTGCGCCGCGCATCAGCCGACTCCTTCATCAGCTCCACCGCCAGCCGGATGCGCGCCAGCGGCGTGCGCAACTCATGCGAGGCGTTGGCCAACAAGGCCTTGTGCGCGCCCACCAACTCCTCGATACGCCCCACGGCGCGATTGAAACTCTCCGCCAGCCGCCCGACCTCGTCCCTCCCCTCCACCGCCACGCGGGCCGACAGGTCCCCCGTCCCAAGCTGGTCCACCGCCTGTTGCAAGCGCTCCAGCCTTGCCGAAATATGCCGCACGACTGGATAGGCACCGATGCCGACAGCCAGCGCCAACAAGGCAAGCAAACTTAATACGGTGTGTTCCGACGTCATCGGGTACGCCGTGCGCAGCACCAGCTGCCGCCCGTCCGCCAGCCCGATCGAAAAGCCGCCCCCACGGCGCATCTGCAAAGCCATGGAGTCAGCCGCACCTTCACCGGCTTGTGCCAGCACATGCCCATCGGCCGCACGCAGGCTGGCCTGAATCCGAATGCCCGAGATCAGGCGCGCCAATGCCGCCTGCTGCACCGCGGGCGCAGCATCGGCCGGCGGCAGGCTGTTCGCCGCGATACGGCTCATAAGCTGGAAAGAATGCTCGGCCGGCCCTCCCGTACGATGCCAGAAGACCGCAGCAGAAACGGCGAAGATGGCCAGGCTAGCCAGCAGGGCCAGGTAAAAACGCAGGTAAAGACGATGCAATGTGAAGCGACCTCTTGAACTAATCCTGCACGCGGGCAAACAAATACCCCGCCCCTCGCACCGTGATGATGCGCCGTGGCTGCTTCGGGTCATCCTCAATGGCGGCCCTGATGCGCGACATATGCACATCGATGGAGCGATCAAACGATTCCAGCGCCTCGCCCTTTGCCAGGTCCATCAAGGCATCGCGCGACAGCACGCGCCCCGCATGGCGCGCTAGCGTCAGTAGCAGGGTGAACTGATATGCCGTCATACTGCACAGCCGGCCATCCAGGCTCACGCCATGCGAGCCCGGGTCGATTTCCAGGCGACCGAAGCGCAATACGGCGTCACGCCCCGGCAGGCCACGCCGGCGCAGAATGGCACGCAAGCGTGCCAGCAGCTCGCGTGGCTCAAACGGCTTGGGCAGGTAGTCGTCCGCCCCCAGCTCCAGCCCCACGATACGGTCCACCGCATCGCCACGCGCGGTCAGCATCAGCACCGGCGTATCGGCCGTCGACCGCAGTTGCCGGCATACGTCCAGGCCGTCCATATCCGGCAGCATCAGGTCCAGCACCAGGCCGTCGAAGCTATCCGCCGCCAGCATGGCCAGCGCCTCCGCACCGGTCGGCGCACGCTTGGCGCGAAAACCCGCCTCGCCGAGATACTCCTGCAGCATCTCGGCCAGGCGGGTGTCGTCTTCCACAATCAGGATGCGTTCGCTCATGGTCTGCGAACTCTAACCACTACCGCTCACCGCGCAAAGCGCAACGCAAAGCGCTGCTCACCCTTGTTGCGCCGGATGATGCGCCGCATGCATGGTCGCCATATGCTGGGCCAGCAGACTACGCTGCGCCGGCGTCAGTACATCGCCCACATCGGCGAACAGTTGCAGTAGCCGGCGCGAGGCTTGGTCAACGTTCTGCATCTGCTGGCTACGCAGGCTCTCCAGCGCGGCCCGATCGATCTGGTCCGCCGAGAACAGCGCCTGCAACTGCGTGTGCGCACTGCCGAACTGCGTATGGAAGGACGCAAGGTCCGTCATCGCCTGCTGCACCA
>JAFAKZ010000582.1 GCA_019234745.1 Burkholderiales bacterium | reverse complement strand
TTTACATGTCTTAAGGACATCTTTCGTTCTTTGCACCAGGGACCTGCCCGAGTGCCCGACGGTACCGCCATTCACCCAGCCAAGAGCGAAGTGAACAGGGGTTGTCAGTACAGGCGCTGTGTGTCGCACCAGGAGCGTGGGCTCAGGACGGCACGACCAAAACACACCATGTCCAACCTCACTTGGAGATTCCCATGAAACTCAAGCACTTCGCAATCGCAGCCCTGGCCGCTTCGGCCATGGGTTCGGTGATGGCCCAAGGCGTCACGAACTCGTCCAGCACGGCAACGCTGCTGATCATGATCGCTGACTCGACCCACAGCTACACCTACGACACCGGTGTCAGCCTGGCATCGATCGAGAACGGCACCGCCAACTTCTCGGGCGTTCTGCCCAACTGGGCGAGCTTCAATTTCGCCGCCACGACGCCGTATGACCCCGTCGCCCAGGCTGGCGTGCAGTGGGCCGCCATTGGTGGCACCGCCACCTCGGCCAATCAGATCGCCTACGCCTCGCTGGTGGTCTCTGGTACGCAAGACGCGCTGAACGACGGCACGCTCAACCCCCAGTACAAGAACCTGGGTCTCAAGAACGACACGCAAACGCTCCGCGCGCAAAGCGTCAACTTCGAAAACGCCAGCGGTACGGTCGCGGCCTCCACCGACCTGGGCTACGCGGCTTCGCAATACTTCAACCTCGGCTACGGCGGCAACGCGCAAGCACAAGCCCTGGCAGCCGGTAGCGACACCCTGGGCCTGTACGCCATCACGCCCGTTGGCACCGCCAACAACACCTTCTCCAAGCAGACGCAGGAATCGTCGATCGTCACGCTGAACACGGCCACCGGCCAGCTGACGGTCGGTGCCGTCACGGCGGTTCCGGAGCCCAGCAGCTACGCGCTGACGCTGGCCGGCCTGGCCTGTGTGCTCTTCATTGCTCGTCGCCGTCGCGCCTGATTTCGCGTCGCGCTTGACCTTGCAGGGCCTGCCGCCACGCGGCGGCAGGTCGACACAACCCTGTTTCCGATCTAGCGAAAGTTCATCATGAAACTGCAATATTCCGTCATCGCCCTGGCCATGCTGGCCATGGGTGCCGCCCACGCCGGCACGCCCCTCCTGCCCTCCGACGCCGCGACCGCCACGGCCGCCGGCAACGCCGTCTACGTGTCGGGCTCGTCGGCCCTGCGCTTCTCGATGGCTTCGGGCTTCGTCGCCATGTGCGATTCGACGACCATCACGGTCTTCGGCAACACCAACGGCTCCAGCGCCCCGGGCAACAACGTCCGCGCCTACGCTTGCACGCTGAAGACGGCCATCGCCCCCAAGAGCGGTGGCGGCACGGCTTTCGCGGCTGGCACCAACGTCGTGTTCAACAAGTACGACCAAGGTGGCTCGATCAACGGCATCCAGCCGCTGGTCCTGAACACCGCGTTGAACTACATGAGCTTCAGCAGCTGCACGAGCACCGGCCTCGTCCGCTCGGGTTCGTTCGACCTGACCAAGATCGACTACTCGTGCGCCCAGACCAACCCCGTCGTGCCGCAGATGGGCGTCTCTGACGTCGAAGCCGCAACGATCCAGAACTCCAGCAACCTCGCCGACAACGTCAGCGCCGTTGCGACGACCTCGCTCACGGGTGGCGTGCACTCGGTCGCCATGGCCGGCGTCGCCGTCAACCTGACGCTGTACCGCGCCCTGCAGGCTGCTCAAGGCCTGACCCAGGACGACACCCAGGCCGACGCCCCGAGCCTGCCGGTCGGCCTCCTGGCTGCCATCGAAAGCGGCAACGCTTCGCCGCAGAACGGTACCGGCTTCAACACCCTGATCCCCAGCGACGGCACCACCAGCGCCACCGACAGCGCCCAGCAGGCCATCACGTTCTGCTCGCGCGTCAACGGCTCGGGCACCAAGGCCATGCACAACGCCTTCCTGCTGAGCACGCCGTGCTCGGCCGTCGGCGTTCAGCCGGTCGGCGGCAACACGCACGTGGCCACGACGATCGGCTCGCCGATCGAAACGGGCAACGCCGACGCGACCGTTACGCTCAACAGCAGCACGGGCAACGTCATCGCCTGCATGCAGTACGCGACGACCGACGCGGCGAAGACCTCTGCCGGCTTCTACCGCAACTGGGCCATCGGCCTGGTCGGTTCGGAGAACGATCCGAACGCCGGCACGAGCAGTGACGCCGGCTGGCGCTTCGTCAAGGTCAACGGTGCCTACCCGAGCCAGGCCAATGGCCAGGTCGCCGGCTACCCGATGACCTACGAGAACTTCATGTACTGGCCTGCCAAGGGCCTGGCCACGAAGATCTCGCAGTTCGCCAAGTGGCTGCAGAACGACGCCGTCACGCCGCTCGCGATCTCGACGACGCCTGACGTCGGCACCCGTCAGGGCATCCTGGCCAATTCCAACTTCGACATCACCAGCCCGACCTACTCTGGTGTGACGGCTTGGATTTCGCGCACGACGCGCGGCGGCAGCAGCTGCGCTCCCCAGCAGATCGTTCAGTAAGCATCGACCTGTTCCGCCCGGCATAGGCCGGGCGGACTGTTGGGAAACAAGAGTCCGTGTGCACCACGGACTCTTTTGAGTTTTAGGAGTGAGGCCATCGCTGTGCGGGCCTCGTTCGCGGTTTGGAGAAGCACCATGTTTGGCGTTCGTACTTCTGTCCGGTTCTTGGCTGTGTCCGTGGCGGCATTGATGAGTCTGGGTGCCCATGGACAGGGCCTTTCCAGCGGCAACGATCCGTCCCTGCTGCTGATGATCTGGGACCCCGTCAACAAGGTGTCCTACACCCGCGATACCGGCTTGACCGGCGCGACGCTCTACAACGGCCTCTCGAACGCCGGCAGTCAGCAGTTCTGGACGCTGAATCCGTCGACCGATGCCAGCTTCGCGCAGTTTCTCAATGCGTCGCCCGACCTGTCCCAGGATGAATGGATGGTGTTCGGGGGAGGCAAGTCCGCTCTCGGTACCGGGCCGGGCAGCAACGTCGCCTTCACCACCATGATCAATACGGTGCTGGTCGACAACCAGCCGACATTGAATCCCGAGTGGTCGTTGATCACCAGCATCACGAACAACACGGTGCGGAGCAAAGCAGCAAACTTCTCGGTAGCGCTCTACACGCCGCTGATGAGGGGCAATGGCACGGCCTACAACAACTACGCAACAGCGGCTTCGGGGACGGGATCAAGCTTTGACACGCCAAGCTCGACCTCCTACATCGGCAACCTGACGCAGCTGCTTTCAAACCCGACCGATGCCCTTTCCAGCGGTGACGGATTCGGTACACCGAATGCGGGCTATGACATCGGCAACCTGATTGGCGCAAGCGGCAGCTCGTCGTGGTTCTACTACCTGACGCCGTCGAGCACGAGCACCAAGACGACGGTCCTGAGCACCGTCTCCGCCTTCTCCAACAGCGCTCAGGACGCCTACTGGGGTCTGGCGCGCACGACCAATTCGAACAATCAACAAGAGCTCGTCCTGAGCTTCACCCTGCCGTCCGCCGTCACGCAGACGACCACGATCCTGGGCGCCATCCGCCGCAACCAGACCGACTACACGGCGCAGTACGGCGTCGCCCAGCAG
>JAFAKZ010000449.1 GCA_019234745.1 Burkholderiales bacterium | reverse complement strand
AGCCATCTGCGCGCCATCGTGATGGAGGAGGGGTCGCCCACCATGCATGTGGCGATCCTGGCCCGCGCGCTGGACATTCCGCTGATCGGCCGCGCCCAGGACGCCCTGCGCCGGATCAACAACAACGATACGGTGATCGTCGACGCCGAGAATGCGCAGATCTTCGTGCGCCCGTCCGACGACATCCTCGACGCCTACGCCGCCAGCCAGATCATCCGCGCCCAGAAGTTGGCCGCCTATGCCGCCATGCGCGAGCTGCCGGCGGTGACCCAGTGCGGCCAATCCGTGCGGCTGCTGGTCAATGCCGGCCTGCTGGTGGACGTGGCGCAGATCGCCGCGACCGGCGCCGACGGCATCGGCCTGTACCGCACCGAAATGCCCTTCATGTCGCAGCCGCGCATGCCGGACGTATCCGACCAGACGGTGCTGTATTCCAGCATCCTCGACCAGGCCGGCGAGCGCTCGGTGGTGTTTCGCACCCTCGATGTCGGCTCCGACAAGCTGCTGCCTTATTGGCACTCCGACCCCGAGGACAATCCCGCGCTGGGCTGGCGGTCGATCCGCATCACGCTGGACCGTCCCGCCGTGCTGCGCCATCAGCTGCGCGCGCTGCTGCGCGCCGGTGCGGGCCGCGATCTGCATGTGATGTTCCCGATGGTCGCCGAAGTCGCCGAACTGGACCGGCTGAAATCGATCCTGGCCTTGGAGCAGGAGCATCAGGCCGCCCAGGGCGTCGCGCCGCCTTCTTCGCTGAAAGTGGGGGCGATGATGGAGGTGCCGGCCTTGGCCTGGCAGCTGCCCGCTTTGCTCGACCGCGTCGATTTCCTGTCGATCGGCAGCAATGACTTGGCGCAGTTCCTGTTCGCCGTCGATCGCGGCAATCCGCGCATTTCCGATCGCTATGACGTGCTGTCGCCGGCCATGCTGAGCTTCCTGCACATGATGGCGCAGGCGGCCAAAGCCAAGGGCGTGCCCTTGTCGGTGTGCGGCGAGATGGCCGGACGGCCTCTCGAAGCGATGGCCTTGCTGGGTGTCGGCTTGCGGGCCCTGTCGATGTCGGGGCCGCAGATCGGGCCGGTCAAGGCGATGGTGCGTTCGCTGTCCTTGCCGGCCCTGGAGACCTACATGGCTGGGCTTCTCGATCTGCCCAGCCATTCGGTGCGTGAGGAACTGCGTCACTTCGCAGTCGATCACGGCGTGGTGATCTAGCGCATCGTTTTAGAGCCACGGATTTCACGGATTGGACCGGAAATCCACGGAACGCGCTTCCGAGGGCAGAGCCCTCAATCCAACATTTGATGGATCCGGTCGTTATTGCCTGCGGCGCTCCATTCCGTGGAGATCCGCTTTAATCCGTGTAATCCGTGGCTTTTAATTCCATCGCCGGGGCGCCTCGCACGCCCCGGCAATAACGATCAGGCCGGCTTCTTCTCCAGCTCGCTGTTCTTGCGGCCATAGAGCAGATAGACCAGCACGCCGATCGCGTTCCAGCCCAGGAACCGCACGATGGTCAGGTTCGGCAGGCTGACGATGAAGAACAGCGAACCGGCGATGGCGACCGGCGCCACCAGCCACACCGCCGGGCAGCGGAACGTGCGTTCCAAGGCCGGCTTGGTCACCCGCAGCACCAGCACGCTGACCGCGACCAGCAGGAAGGCCAGCAGCGTTCCGGCGTTGGACAGTTCGGCGATCTCGTCCAGCTTGAAGAAACCGGCGATCACGGCGACGAAGCCGCCCGTCAGGAAGGTGACGAAGGCCGGCGTCTGCTTGCCGGACAGCGTGCTGAGCTTGCGGGGCAGCAGGCCGTCGCGCGACATCACGAACAGCACGCGGGTCTGGCCGTACATCATCACCAGAATGACGCTGGGCAGGGCGACGATGGCCGCGGCACCGATCAGCAGCGCCGCGGTCGGATGATCGAGATTGCGCAGGATCATCGCCAGCGGCTCGCGGCTGCCGGCGAATTCGTGGAAGTCCCACGAGCCGACGGCGCAATAGGAGATCAGGATATAGATCGCGGTGCAGATCGCCAGCGAGCCCAGGATGCCGATGGTCAGGTCCTTGCTGGGGTTCTTCACTTCCTCGGCCGCGGTTGAGACCGCGTCGAAGCCGAGATAGGCGAAGAAGATGATCGCCGCCGCCGCCATCACGCCGCGCGTGGCGCCGTCCTCGACATGCGAGGCGAAGCCATAGGGCATGAAGGGTTCGAAATAGCCGGGATGGATCACCTGCAGGGTGAAGAAGACGAACATGGCC
This sequence comes from Burkholderiales bacterium, assembly GCA_019234745.1. Lineage (GTDB taxonomy): Bacteria > Pseudomonadota > Gammaproteobacteria > Burkholderiales > Chitinimonadaceae > JAFAKZ01. The sequence continues at coordinate 689 of JAFAKZ010000449.1, read as the reverse complement.
AGGGCCATCATCTTGATCGCCACCAGGAAGACGTTGACGGTGGCGCTTTCCTTGGTGCCTTGCGCCAGCAGGAAAGTGACCGCGACGACGATCAGCACGGCGGGAAGATTGATGATGCCGCCGCCGGCCGGTCCGACCGCGAGGTATTCGGGGATATGCACGCCCAGCGAATTCAGCAGCCCGACCATATAGCCCGACCAGCCGGACGCCACCGCGCCGCAGGTGACGCCATATTCGAGGATGAGGCTCCAGCCGACGATCCAGGCCAGGCCTTCGCCGAGCACCGAATAGGTATAGGTGTAGGCGCTGCCGGCCGCCGGCAGGATGGTGGCCATTTCGGCATACGCCAGAGCGGCGCAGACGCTGAGCAGGCCCGCCAGGGCGAAGGCCAGGATGACCGAGGGACCGGCATAATCGGCGCCACGGCCGACCAGCACGAAAATACCGGTGCCGATGACGGCTCCGATGCCCAAAGCGATCAGATGCGGCCAGCCCAGGGTTTTCTTGAGCTGGCGCGAGGAATCGATATGGGCCAGCACGTCTAGCGACTTGCGGCGTACCCAAAAATTCATGAACTTCCCCCCAAAACGCAAAACTGTTGGCAATCTGTTTACTGGATTGAGCGCATGAAGGACAGGGGGCATGGCATTGCGCCGTGATTCCCTTTCGAGTAACAATCGGGCAACCCA
>JAFAKZ010000442.1 GCA_019234745.1 Burkholderiales bacterium | reverse complement strand
GCTGTTCAGCGGAAAAAACCGTTGGTGATCGGATAGCGCCAATCCTTGCCAAAACCGCGCGGCGTGATGCGGGCGCCCACTGCTGCCTGGCGCCGCTTGTATTCGTTGACCTTCAATAGCTTAACGACGCGCAGCACGTCGGCCTCGTGGAAGCCGGCGGCGATGATGTCGGCAATGGATTCGTTGCGCTCCACATAGCGCTCCATGATGGCGTCGAGCACGTCGTAGGGCGGCAGGCTGTCCTGGTCAACCTGGTTGTCGCGCAGCTCGGCCGAAGGCGGGCGGGTGATGATGCGTTCGGGGATGACTTCCGACACCGTGTTGCGCCAGACCGAAAGGCGGTAGACCAGCGTCTTGGCGATGTCCTTGAGTACGGCATAGCCGCCGGCCATGTCGCCGTAGAGCGTGGCGTAGCCCGTGGTCATCTCGGACTTGTTCCCTGTGGTGAGCACGAGGCGCCCGGTCTTGTTGGACAGCGCCATCAGGATCACACCGCGGATGCGCGATTGCAGGTTTTCCTCCGTGGCGTCCACCGGCAGGCCGGCAAATTGCGGGGCCAGCGCCTGGGTGAAGGCTTGGAATTGCGGTTCGATATCGATCTCGTCGTACTGCACGCCCAGGCGTTCGACCATGTCGCGCGAGTCGTCCAGGCTGATCTGTGCCGTATACCTAGTGGGCATCATTACCGCACGTACACGGTCTGCGCCGATGGCGTCCACGGCGATGGCCAGCGTGAGGGCGGAATCGATGCCGCCCGAGAGGCCGATGATGGCGCCGGGGAAGCGGTTCTTGAACAGGTAGTCGCGCGTGGCGAGCTTGAGTGCCTCGTACACGCTTTCTTCCTCGCAGCGGGCGGGGGCGATGGTGGCTGGCCGGATGTCGCCATCGGCGAATTCCCACAGGCCAGTTGCTTCCTCGAAACTGGGCAGCTGAGCGACCAGTTTGCCTGCGCGGTTCAGCGCGAAGCTGGCGCCGTCGAATACCAGCTCGTCCTGTCCACCTACCCAGTTGCAGTAGATGATGGGTAAGCCCGTTTCTTCCACGCGCTGGCGCACGATGTCCTGGCGTACGCCTTCCTTGCCCATGTGGTAGGGCGAGGCGTTGGGGACGAGCAGGATTTGCGCGCCCATGTCGGCGGCCTCGGCGGCCGGGTCGACGTGCCAGATATCTTCGCAGATGGGCACGCCCACCATCACCGTACTGCCGTCGTGGTTGCGCTGTTCGAACACGCAGGGCGAGGCGCCTGGCGTGAAGTAGCGGCATTCGTCGAATACTTCGTTATTGGGTAGCACCATCTTTTGGCCACGGCCGATATAGTTGCCGTCGCGCATCACGGTGACGGCATTGAAGCGCTCGCCACCCAGTTGCTGTGGGTGACCGACGACCAGCGTGACGTCGTCCGCGACGTCCAGCAGGCGGTCGAGCTGGGCTTCGCAGGCTTCATAGAAGCTGGGGCGTAGCAGGAGATCTTCCGGTGGGTAGCCGGCGATGGTGAGTTCCGGCACCAGCAGGATGTCGGCGCGGGCGGCGCGTGCTTCCGCGATCAGGGCAATGACCTTGTCCGTGTTGCCGGCGAGATCGCCGACGGTGGCGTTGAATTGGGCGACGGCGATTTTCATCATGGTGGGTGCGTGCCGGGTGTGGCTTGGGATAGGGGGTATTGTAATCGGGCGGGAGCGACGGTGTCGTAGGTTGGGTAGAGTGCAACGAAACCCAACATGCGTCCGGCCTGCAGGACGGTTTGGGCGCCAAAGCATTGTTGGGTTTTGCTGCGCTCTACCCAACCTACGGATTATCTATTTCCCCGCGTACAGCACATACATCGCTGGCCGCTTCTTCAGCTCGGGCCGGGCGTCGGCTTTCCACTTCCCCAACGACTTCGAAACAACCAGCTCATCAGGCGTCGTCATATCCCGCGCCACTGTCAGCACAGTCTGACTGCGGCAGGCCTGCACGACGGCGTCCAGCATGGCGTCGTTGCGGTAGGGGGTTTCGATAAAGAGCTGGGCCTCGTCCAGACGCTGCGAGTCGCGCTCGATTTCACGCAGGCGTTCCAGGCGCGGGCCTGCTTCGACGGGCAGGTAGCCGTGGAAGCGGAAGCGCTGACCGGTGGCGCCGGATGCCATGAGTGCAAGCAGGATGGAGGAGGGGCCGACCAGGGGGGCGACGCGGATGCCGTGGGCGTGGGCCAGGCGCACGAGTTCGGCGCCGGGGTCGGCCACGCCGGGGCAACCGGCTTCCGAGATCACGCCCACATCGTGGCCCGCCAGCGCGGGCTCCAGCAGCGCCAGCAGGGCGTCGGCCTTGGTGTGCTCGCTCAGTTCGCCCATATGCAGCTCGGCGATCTTGCGTTCCGGGCCGTAGAGCTTGAGGAAGCGGCGCGCCGTCTTGGCGTTCTCGACTACCCAGTGGTCGATGCCATTGGCGATGGTGCGTACGTCGGCCGGCAGCAC
>JAFAKZ010000552.1 GCA_019234745.1 Burkholderiales bacterium | reverse complement strand
CCGCCCGGCCAATCGCTGGCTGGCGGCCTTTGTCTTCTCCATGTCATCCGCCTGCCTGGCCGACTACTGCATCCAGAACGGCGTGTATGCGCGACACCCGTCGCTGTGCGGCGTGTTCGACTGGCCATTGGCGGGAATAGGCGCCGCCTACTACTGCTATGTGCGCAGTTTGACCAGCGGCAATGTCTCGCGCCGCCAGCTTTGGCACTTCCTACCCGTGCTGGTGTTCGCCCTTGCGCTCTTCGCGCCGCCCTGGCTGCAGCCCTCGCTGCGCCAGGGCAGGGCGCAGTGGGTGTATTTCCGGCAGGCGCTCGGCGCTCTCTTCCCTGTCATTCTGCTCATGCCGGTGATTTATGTGGTGCCCACCATGTGGCACTTGCAGCAGTTCCGTCGGCGCCAACGCGACAGCTATTCCTTGCTGCAGGGGCGCGACCTCGCCTGGCTCAATGGCCTCACTGCCGTCATCCTGGCCTTGCTTGCCATCTGGGTGTTGTCGTCGCTCTTTGGCGGAGTCTGGGACTGGTTGCTTCCGCTCGGTCGCATCGCCCTACTGTATTTCGTCGGCTGGTACGGGTTGCGCCAGGCGGCTGTCTTTGTGCCCGACCTGCTAAGTGCGCCTGTGACGGAACCCATGCCGGCGGCCGTGGCGTCGCCAGAATTGTTGGTGGAACCGACTGAAAGCAGCCCCGAAGTGAGCGAAAAATACGCCCGCTCAGGCATGACTGACGCAGCGGGACAGCTTATCGGCGAACGGTTGGCACGGCGCATGACCGTGCATCGCGACTTCCTCGATCCAGACCTGAAGCTCACCGAGCTGGCCGAAAGCGTCGGCACTTCGCCGCAGTTGCTATCGCAGCATATCAATGGCGTACTCGGCTGCAACTTCTTCGACTACGTGAACAGCCTGCGCATCGCCGAGGTGCAACGGTTGATGCAGGACCCAGGCATGGCAGGGTGCACGCTATTGGAGCTGGCACTGGCGGCAGGCTTCAATAGCAAGTCCACCTTCAATACCGCCTTCCGCAAGGTCACGGGCATGGCGCCCTCGGCCTGGCGCAAGCAACGGGTCGCAATCGCCGACCCGTCTCTGGCCGGCTAGCCAAACCCCATTCTCCCGCCAATTGTCCGCGCCGATCCGCTCGGACGTTAGAAACGGCCAATACGTATATGGTTGCCGCGCGTACCTACCCGCACACACGTGGCACGCCGAGCATGCCAGCGAGCGTCGCTGCGACCACATATCGATAAGGGAGACACTGTGTTTCGACGTTCCATGAACATCTGCCTGCGAACCAGCGCAGCCATCGCGGCGGCCACCTGTGCGCTTGCCGCACGCAACGCACCTTACGGCGCGCAGGTGAGCGGCCCATTGGCCAGCCAGACCATCACTGCGCATATCCAGCCGGCAGCCGGCGATGTAGGCAAAGCGGGCAACTACTACCTGGCCGCGCTGGTGGGCACCAGGCTCTATTTCTACGACGGACATGCGTGGATTGCCTATGGCGACGGCCCACTGCCAGTTTATCTGCGCGGTCAGCTGGAGGCGGCTTCGCTGCCTGTTGTCGTGAACACCGATCTGCGGGGGCTGGGTGGCACGCGCATCTTCGCTGGTTACGGCACGAGCGACGCAGACCTGATCGGCAACGGCAAGTATGCACAAATCTATGCAATTCCCGCGCCGCAGTCGCCCGCCCTGGCTGTGAGCCCCGCCTCGCTCGCCATCGCCGTTCCGTCAACGGGTAGCACGGCCGGTAGCGTCACCGACCTCAGCATCATCGCTACGGGCAGTGATGGCGCACCCCTGGTATTGCCGGAGGGCGATCTGCTGGTCGGCATTGCGTCGGGCAATGGCGCCCTGGCAACGGAGAAGCTCGATAGCGCGACGCACGCGGTAACGACAGGTATTGAAGTCTTCCCAAGCGAGCCAGGCAGCACAGTTGTGACGATCAGTAGCAAGTCGCTCGGGCTGACGACGACCGTTCCCGTGACGATCAGCGGCACCTTCGCGTA
>JAFAKZ010000424.1 GCA_019234745.1 Burkholderiales bacterium | reverse complement strand
TACGGCGCACCGTCGGGCGCGCAGTGCGCGAACCCGAACGCCGCAAGCTGCACCGCGCGTACGCCGGCCATCGTCAACTACATCGAGTACACGGTCGACGGCCGCAACTACATTACCTACCGCAATGACTGGCTGCACGATGAGCAGGGCCAGCGTACGGGCTTCAAGGCGGCCTACTACGAGACGGCCGTGAGCTGGACCCACTGGATCGGCAATGTGATTACGATCCGTCCGGAAATCCGCTACGAGCATTCCTTCGGTGCGGACGCCTACGACAATCCGACAGCAACGCTGGGGCAGGGCAAGAAGAACCAGCTGATGTTCGCAAGCGACGTGATCTTCCATTTCTAAGAAAAGCGGGTACTTGCGAGAGTGACTGATAGCGGCGGGTCGTATGACCCGCCGCTTTTTTATTGACTGAGCCCGGCCGACACAGCTGTCCAGAAGCTGCTGTCTTCCTCGCCCAGCGCCCACATGGAGACGCCCGCGAGCCCCATGCTCTTGGCGAAGTGCGCCTTGAGCTGGATGCCCTGCGTGTTCTCGTACCACACCTGGTGCGGGGTGCCGTCGCTGGCCGTGTAGTTGAAGTAGGCCGAGTTCGTGGCCGCATCCCACTGCGCCTTGGCCCCCGTGCTGGCGAGCAGGGCAGGGATGTCCTTCCAGTTGATGGAGCTGCCCGCGTTGGTCTTCGTGTTCCAGTCGTAGCCATATGCGGGCAGGCCGAGCACGATCTTGCCGGCCGGCGCCTGGCTCACGGCGTATCGCAGCGTGGTCTGCATCCAATCACTGCCTGCCACCGGGCCGGGTGCCCAGCCGGGCACGTTTTCGTCGTAGGTCATTACCTGCAGTATGTCGGCGCTCTGGCCCAGCATGGCAAAGTCATACGGCCAGGTCCAGTCATTGCCCGGGTCGTCGCTGGCCTTGGCGGGTACGCTCAGCATCAGCTTGACGTTGATGGCATGCAGGCGCGTGGCCAGTTCGGCGACGAAACTGGTGTAGGCATCGCGGTCGGCGCTGTAGAGACCCTCGAAATCGATATTGATGCCGGTGACGTTCTGGCTCTGCGCCAGGGCCACGATGTTCTGCTCGAACACGGTGCGATTGGTGACCATCGCGCCGTGGGCGATGGCGGGGTCGAAGTCGGCCGTACCGACGTTGGAGATGCAGATGAAGCTGGCCTTGGCCGTGGCATTGTCGTTTGCCAGCAGACTGGCAGTCGGCGTGCCGTTCAGGCTGCCATCTGTCCCCGCCGAAACCTGGTCCATTGAGACTGCCGTGATCGGGTAACTGGCCGTCGTCGCCGAGGCCAGCGAGTCGCTACTGCCCGTGTAGTAGCCGAGCACCATATAAGGTGGTGCCGCTGGGACGGTGTAGATGGCCGCATATCGGTGATTGGCCAGCATGTCACCCGCACTGGTGCCATAACCGGCATACAGCTGGACGCCGGCCAGCGCGCTGAGGTCCATGCTCTGCACCGGCTTGAGCGTGCTGTTCTGCAGTGTCCCGGTGGAAAAAGCTGGCAGGTTCGTGCCGCTGTACACAGACCAGCCGCTGCCGTTGTTGGCGAAGATCGTGCCCCGGTACACGGCCGCGACGTAGTAGGCGCCCAGCTTGCCTGCGTCGGCATCCGCAACCTGGACGTTCACGTTGATGGACATATCGCTCACGGGGCCAGAAGCCGCGGCGGTGAACGATGGATTGGCTGCGGCAAGTGCGGTACCGCTCAAGGCGGTGACGACCAGCTGGCGCAGCAGGGAAATGGATGTATTCAGCATAAGCATATTATCGGGCGCGGTTTGCAGCGGCTCAATTGCTTTGTGTGGGTAATAGTCAACAGTATGCTGGCATGCGTGCGGGCCCTGCTGTACGGCCAAGTCATTGAACTGAATGGGATTCACTTCTGCGTAATATCACTTAAATACAGGTGTAATTTCCTGGACATTTAACTCGGATATCAATTCGCAGATTTCGCGCGCGCTTTTTCGCGAATTGAGTTGTTCGACCATTAAAAATCCATTCAGGGAGTACGTAAGGTGAAGTCTGTCCGACTGAAGTCTCTTAGCCGCTTGGTGTCCTTGGCATTGACGGGTGTGGCCGTTGTGCCCGCCGTCATGGCCGACGATAGCGTGAATCTCGGTACCGTGGGCGCCCAGACCGGCGCGAGCGAAGTGATCGAAGTGTCTGCCAAGCGCGGTACGGCATCTGCCGTGGCCCCGACGCAGGCGAATCTTGAGGCGACGCAGCCGGAATCCATCATCTCGCGCTCCTTCATCGAGGAAATGGTCGCCCC
>JAFAKZ010000412.1 GCA_019234745.1 Burkholderiales bacterium | reverse complement strand
TGGCCTTCGCCATCGCCCGCCTGTTCGGCATGGCCATCGAGGCGATCTTCGAGGGCTAACGAAGCGGTACAAGCCAGGCGCGCCATGGCATCATGGCGCGCATATGGCAAAGATCCCCCGCGATGACGACGAGCGCATCGACAGCTTTATCGACGCCGTCTGGCTATCGGACGGCTGGTCGGAACACACGGCGAGCAACTACCGGCGCGACCTGATGCAATGGGCCGTCTGGCTGGCAGCGCAGGGTGGGCATAGTTTTGACGTTTCACCCGATCAGGTGCGCGACTACCTGGCCGGCCTGGCGGAGAACCATACGGCGCAGCAGCGCCTGGACGAGCGCCAGAGGCGTGCCATCCCCGTGGCCGAGCGCGGCAAGCATCCGGCATCGCGGGCGCGCCTGCTCACGGCTCTGCGTCGCTACTACCGCTACTGGCTGGAGGAGGAGGCGGTCGCCGCCGACCCGACGGCCGATCTTACCGGCCCCAAGTTGAATCGCCCCCTTCCCAAGACCCTGTCGGAAGGGGAGGTCGAGGCACTGCTGGCCGCACCCGAGGCCGATACGCCGCTGGGCGCACGCGATCGCGCCATGCTGGAGCTGATGTACGCCACAGGCCTGCGCGTATCGGAACTGATCGCGCTGCCGCTGGTGGCGATCAGTCTGCGCGACGGCGTGATCCGTATCGAACGGGGCAAGGGCGGCAAGACACGGCTGGTGCCCATGGGCGAGATGGCGCAGGGTGCCTTGCGCCACTATCTGGATGGACACCGTGCGCTACTGTTGGGCGGGCGCACGCACCCGATCGCCTTTCTCAATGCCCACGGCGAACCGCTTACGCGCCAGGGCTTCTGGTTTATCGTCAAGCGCTACGCGAGCACGGCTGGCATCGCGGCCGCGCGACTGAGTCCGCACGTATTACGCCACGCATTCGCGACGCACTTGGTCAACCACGGTGCCGACCTGCGTGTGGTGCAGCTGCTCTTGGGGCACGCCGATATCACTACCACGCAGATATATACGCATGTCGCCAAGGCGCGTTTGGCGGCGCTGCATGCGGATCATCATCCGAGGGGGTGAGCGATGGGCAGCTCCGTCGATGCGAGTTATCCATTGCAACTATCTAAGCCCGCCGCGCCCACGCAGGAGGGAGCCCAGTAGCGGCCGCCGGTCGCTTCAACTGTCGCCGGGACTCGACCGGCGTACTGGATTCCCGCCTTCGCGGGAATGACGCATCGTGGCTTGGGCTCAGTGCAACGAAGCCCAATACATTGCGCAAGCGGCGAAATGATTGGGTTTCGCTGCACTCTACCCAACCTACCTGCCGCATCAAGCCGCACGGCGATTGCCCTGTGCTAAAATCCTCGCTTTCTCAATGCATTGTTCGATACGAGGTTTGCACCATGGCCGGCCATAGCAAATGGGCGAATATTCAACACCGTAAGGGCCGTCAGGACGCCAAGCGCGGCCAGCTCTTCACGCGTCTGATCAAGGAAATCACCGTTGCCGCCAAGATGGGCGACCCGGATCCGAATACCAATCCGCGTCTGCGCCTGGCCGTGGACAAGGCGCTCGGCGCCAATATGCCGAAGGATAATATCCAGCGCGCGATCGACCGCGGCGCCGGCAACCTGGAAGGCGTGGACTATATCGAGACGCGCTATGAAGGCTATGGCATCGGCGGCGCGGCCGTGATGGTCGACTGCTTGACGGACAACAAGACGCGTACTGTAGCCGATGTGCGCCATGCCTTCTCCAAGTATGGCGGCAATATGGGCACGGACGGCTGCGTGTCCTTCCAGTTCAAGCATTGCGGCTACATGGTCTTCGCCCCAGGCACCAATGAAGACGCGCTGATGGAAGCGGCGTTGGAGGCGGGTGCGGACGATGTGGTGACGAACGATGACGGCTCGATCGAGGTCGTCACGCCACCGTATGAATTCGTGAATATCAAGGAAGCGCTGGAAAAGGCCGGTTTCAAGGCCGAACTGGGCGAAGTCAGCATGAAGCCGCAGGGCGAGACGGTGCTCGCCGGCGACGATGCGATCAAGATGCAGAAGCTGATCGACGCGCTGGAAAGCCTGGACGACGTGCAGGAAGTCTATACGACGGCCGTCATGGACGAGTAAGTGTTGCGTTCCGCCTGATAAAAAGCCGGCCTAGCCGGCTTTTTTCGTTTTCAAGGCTAGCCGGCTTGGGTTCGGGCCCGCGGGCTGCTAAAAACCAAGCAGCCCCGATCACGCGAACCGCCATGTCACTCGGCCGTCTTCTTTCCTGGTTGCAGTCCTTCAACTACAGGCATTGGGCCGCGCTGTTCGGCGTGCTGGTCGCGCTCGACTATAGCGTGCTCGATGCCAGCCGCATGATAGACCTACGCGCGGGCGATGTGCTCTTGCGCCTGCATTCCACGCAGGTGCCGCCCTCCTCGGGCGTCGTCGTGGTCGACATCGACCAGCGCTCGCTGGAAGA
>JAFAKZ010000402.1 GCA_019234745.1 Burkholderiales bacterium | reverse complement strand
TTCTTGCAATTGTATTCGGTCGAGCCAGGATGCTAAGCCCTCAGCATCGCCCGTCTCGCGATCGTTGCATATTCGACTAAGGCGCGCCACCCACGTTCGGTGAATTCGATACATCGTCTTGAACACGGTACGCCTGGCCTCATCTGCACAAGCAGATGCCGATCACCAGGAGGAAGCATGCGGTTCTCGAAACCCAAGAAAACAAAGCCGAAGACGCAGGATAGCAAGGACTACTACGTGACGCTGGTCGTCGATACGCCCGCTAGCGCGGACGACTACCTGGTGCGCCAAGGGTTTAGCTACGAGGGCGGCAAGCTGGTCTATACGCCGCCGAAGAAGCCATCGACGACATGAGCCGGGCACACATCCCAAAAGCTCGCTAAGTTGTTGAAACAACTCGCCTCTTGCCTCTTCAATCCAAACCCCGCATAATGGCGAACTTTTGTACGCAAGACGGGCACTGCACAACCCAGGCCCACCTTTAGCTAAGGGACCCCCGCAATGAAAGCTGATATTCATCCGCAATATAAGGAAGTGATCTTCTTCGACGCTTCCGTGGACTTCAAATTCCTGACCCGCTCCACCATGGTGCCGCGCGGCGGCGAAATGATGAAGTGGACCGACGGTAACGAATACCCCGTCGTTCGCCTGGACGTTTCTTCTGAATCGCACCCGTTCTACACGGGCAAGCAGAAGATTGTCGACACGGCCGGCCGTATCGACAAGTTCAACCAGAAGTTCGCCATGTTTACCAAGAAGGCCTAATTCTTGTTTGCATGACCCGGAAAAGGCAGCCTCGGCTGCCTTTTTTGTTGCCCCGTTCCATCCCGCACCACGGCCGTCCTGCTAGACTTCGCCTGTTTCCTAAGCACAGCACCGAATGCTCACCTATACGCCGCCGCACGAGCGCGATCTGCCCCAAGCCACGGAACGCCCCTGGCTGCTTCTCCTGCTTTGCCTGGTCTGGCTGCTGCCCGGCCTGGCGGGGCGCGAGCCGCTTAAACCGAACGAAACCATCATCGCCGACATCGTCAAGCATATGCTGGCGGGCGACGGCTTTGTTGTGCCGCAGGTGGCGGGCGAGCCATGGATTCAACACGCACCGCTCTACTATTGGGTGGCGAGCCTGTTTGCCGCCGCGCTGCACCCGCTCGGCATGGCCATCCACAGCGCCGCGCGCCTGGCGACCGGCGCGTTCACCGCCCTCGCGCTGTGGGGCACGGGCATGGCCGGGCGCGAGCTGATCGGCCGCCGCCATGGCCGCAGCGCCGTGCTGATCCTGGTCGGCTCCGTCGGCCTATTGCTCCCTGGTCATATGCTGGCGCCTGATACGGCCGTCCTCGCCGGCTGGAGCTGGGGCTTGTACGCGCTTACCCTGGCACCGCGGCTCAGCCAGCCGGCCGGCCTGATCCTGGCCGCTGCCATGACGCTGTGCGGCCTGGCCGGCAGCCTGGCCGAACCCGCCCTGCTCTTCCTGCTTGCGGTCAGCCTGTACGCCTTCCCGACCTGGCACCAACGGCGCTACGGTGCGACGCTGATATTGGGGCTGTTTATCTCCATCCCACTGATCGCGGCATGGCCGTTGGCCCTGTCGGCACACGCACCAACCGAATTCGCCGCCTGGTGGGACTGGCATGCGCTGGGCTTCCTCGGCGGCTTTGCCGCGCCACGCGTGTTCCACCCCTTCGGCTACTACTTCAAGCTGCTGCCGTGGTTCGCGTGGCCCGGCTGGTTCCTGGCTGCCGCCACGCTGCGCATGCAGAGCGACCGCCTGGCACAGGCGCGCTTCCAGCTGCCGCTGCTGGCCGCCACGCTCGTATTGATCTGCCTGGCGCTGTCCGACACGCGCCACGAAGGCTATGCCCTGCTTGTACTGCCGCCGCTCGCCCTGATCGGCGCCGTGGGCTTGGACGTACTGCGCCGTGGCGCATCGGCCTTCCTCAACTGGTTTGGCGTCATGACCTTCGGCGTGCTGACTTTGGCTGGTTGGACAGGCTGGAGCGCCATGCACCTGGGCGTGCCCAAGCGGCTTGCACAGCGTGTGGTGGAACTGGTTCCAGGCTTCCAGCCGCACCTGAATATCGGCGTGACGATCTTTGGCGCGCTAGTGACGGCCGCGTGGATCTGGGCCGTATCGCGCCGCCGCCCCATGGGGCGCCAAGCCGTCACCAACTGGGCGGCAGGCATGACGGCCTTCTGGTGCCTGGCCGTGGCCTTTGCCGGTCACTGGGTCGACGCGCGCTCCGCCTACCATGATTTCGCCTTGGAATTGGCACCGCACCTGCCCACCCAGGGCTGTGTGGCAAGCGAGAACCTGTACGCCAGCCAGCGCGCCGTGCTGGACTATTACATCGGGCTGACTACCGTGCGGCGAGAAACGGAGCCGCATCTGCGCTGCGAATGGCTGCTGCGCCAAGGTGGTACCGAACAATTATCGCCGCCACCAGGCTGGCTGGAAGTCTGGCACGGCGGCCGTGCGGGCGACAGCAGCGAGCGCTACTACCTCTATCGCAAGGATGCAGCATGGACACCGCCACCCTCATCGGCATGATCGCAGGCTTCTGCACCACGGCCTCGTTTGCCCCGCAGGTGTGGCGCGTGTGGAAGACCAAGCATGCCCGCGATATTTCGCTCGCCATGTACCTGCTATTCGTGGCGGGCACTGTGCTCTGGCTCAGCTACGGCCTACTGATCCATTCTCTGCCCGTGGTGCTATACAACGTACTCACCTTCTTGCTGGCCGGCGCCGTGCTGGTCATGAAGCTCATGTTCGACCGGGCTCCGGCCTCGTCACAGCGCCACAGTTGATTCACCCGGTAGCGCTTCGGGGAAGCTCACGCGGAAGCAACAACCTGCGCCATCGCGCGTATCCTCGATCACGACCTGCGCATGGTGCCGTTCGGCTATCTCGCGCACGATGGCCAGACCTAGGCCCACGCCGCCTTCCGCCGCCGTATCACTACGGTAGAAGCGCTGGAACACCTGCTCACGCTCTTCCAGCTCGATACCTGGGCCATTGTCATAAACCAGTAGGTCTATGCTGCTGGCATCGCGCTCCACGCTCACTGTCACGCGTCCACCCACGTGGGTATAACGGATAGCATTATCGAGTAGGTTGGACACCAATTCGCTCAGCAGTCCGGGGTAGGCCATGACCCGGCCAACCTCCGACTGCCCTTCAAAGCCCAGGTCAATCTGCTTGGCCAACGCTTGTCGCACGAAGCGCGACATCACGTCGCGAGCCAGCTCGCCCAGCTGCACGGCCTCTATCTGTTCGCTGGCGCCATCTCCCTCCGCACGAGCCAGCGTCAGCAGCTGGTCGATGATATGGGCCGTGCGTGCCGCGTTCGCCTCGATTTCCAACAGAGCCTCGCGCTGGGTTGCGCTGTCGCCACCCTTAAGCGCCAACTGCGCCTGCAGACGCAAGGCGGCGAGCGGCGTGCGCAGCTGGTGCGCCGCATTGCCCGTGAAGCGCCGCTGGTGGGCGACCGACTCACCCAGGCGCGTCATCAGGCGGTTGATGGCCTCGATTAGCCCGCGCACCTCGCGCGGCGCACCCAGCGGGTTGAGCGGCGCCAGGTTCTCCATCGAGCGCGTAGCCGCATCCGCCTCCAGGCGCGTCAGTGGCGCCAGCGCATGCGTGGTACCGCGCGACACCAGGATAATGGTCATCGTCACCATGGCCGCCATCAGGACCGCCAGGCCCAGCGCAATCTCGCGCGTCAGCGAGTCGCGCTTGTTGCGCGTCTCGCCGACCTCGATCAGCACATGGGCCCCGTTGCCCAGCACCTGTTCCAAACCGACGATGCGCAATTTGCCCATGGCGCTGGGCTCGTCACGATAGAAGGGCTGACCCAAGCCCCCTGGCTGGACGGACCACGGACCCAGGTCGGCGTTCTGGTCCAGTATGCGCCCGCTGTATAGGTCAACGGCCCGGTAGACGATGGTGTCGACCTGGTCGTTCAGCAGCACGGCGCGGGCCTCGGGCGGCAAGTCCAGCAAGACCTTGCCGTTGTGTACCGTCACCTGCTGCGCAAGACTGACTGCGGAGTCATAAAGGGCGCGGTCATAGGCCTCGCCGCCGAAGCGGCTGGACAGGCCGTAGATGAAGAGCGCACCGGCCACGCCGAGCGACAGTAGCACGAGCAAAAGCCGCCGGATCAGCGAACCGCGCAGCGAGTAATCAGCCACCGTCTTGCACCTCGCGCAGCAGATAACCTACGCCGCGTATGGTCACGATCTCGAGCCCAGCCGGCGCCAGCTTGCGGCGCAAACGGTGTATATACACCTCCACCGTATTGTCACCGGCCGCCATTTCGGAATCCCCCATGCGGTTGGTCAGCGTTTCTTTGCTCACCACGCGGTCGGCCTGGCTGAGCAGCGACTCCAGGAGCGTTAGCTCCTTGGCCGACAAGCTAAGGTGTTCGCCGCCAATGCTGGCCTGGCGCAGCTCCCAAGACCAGTCCAGCGTACCGATGCTGGTCTGCGCACCCAGGCCGCGGCGCAGCAAGGCACGCACGCGCGCCTCAAGCTCGCTCAGCTCGAACGGCTTGTTCAGGTAATCGTCCGCCCCGGTGTTCAGGCCCAGCACGCGGTCCTCCAGCTGGTCGCGCGCACTCAGGATCAGCACGGGCGTTTGCTTGCGCCGTGCACGCAGGCGCTTGAGCACCTCCAGACCATCGAGCTTGGGCAGGCCCAGGTCCAGGATGACCAGATCGAAGGCCTCGGCTGCCAACAAGGTGTCGGCATAGGCCCCGTCGCTCGCCACCACGGCCTGGTGCCCCATATCCGATACGGCCCGTGTCAGGCCGCGTTGCAGGGAAACATCATCCTCTACGAGCAGTATTCGCATAAAGGTGCATTCTTTCAGACTCGTTTAAGGTTTATTTATTACCATGCTGAAAATACTGTAAGAATATGTAACCATGCCGACGCAAATCGACACACTTCCTGCCGCCTCCCAACCCTGCATGCTGCTGCATGGGCTGATCAGCACGCCTGGTGAATTCACCACCGTGCGCCAAGCCTTGGAGCGCCAGGGTGCGCAAGTGTTCACCCCTTCGCTGGAAGGCTACAGCTATACGCCTGGCATGTCGGCGAGCAAGTGGCAGGAGTGGCTCGAAGCCGCCCGCCGCGAACTATACGCCTACACCGATGCCCACGGCCCCGTTGTGCTGGGCGGCCTGTGCGTCGGCGCCGCCATCGCCATGGCGCTCGCTGCCGAAGAACCGAAGCGCGTGGCCGGCCTCGTGCTGCTCTCGCCCACGCTGTTCTACGACGGCTGGGGCTTGTCGCGCTGGCTCAACCTGCGCCATATCGGCTACCACCTGCCCTTCCTGGCCAAATGGATTCGAATCGACGAGCGCGAGCCCTACGGCGTCAAGAACCCGCAAATCCGCAAGTGGATCGCGCGTGAAATGCGCCAGCAGTCCCTGTCTTCCGCCGGTGCCGCCAAGCTGCCGCTGTGGGCCATCCGCGAAGCGGAACGCCTGATGAAGCACGTATGCAAGGCGCTGCCGACCATCCGCGCGCAGTCGCTGATTCTGCACGCCCGCGAGGACGAAGTCGCCAGCCTCAAAACCCCGCATTACATCATGCAAACGATGGGAACGCGAGACAAGAAGCTGGTCGTGCTGGAAAACAGCTACCACATGATCACTCTGGACAACGATCGCCACACGGTTGTGCGCGAGATGGCAGAATTCCTGCGCCGCCCGATCGCCGTCCCGCAACACGTCGAAGTCACAGCCGGCCAACGCGCTGCAGCTACTCATAACACGATTGAACTTGGAAACACTGTATGTCAACCACTCTGAAGCAATTGCAGGACCTGATCGTCGAGAAATATGAGATCGCCATTGAAGAACTGGCGGCCGATAAGCCTCTCGCCGACTTCGGCCTGGATTCGCTGAGCCAGGTTGAGCTGCTGTTTTCCGTTGAAGAACACTTCAAGATCGAGATCCCGGAAGACCAAGCCCACGTCGCCAACCTGAACGAGTTGGCCGCGCTGGTCGACGGTATCCTCGCAGCCAAAGCCGCATGAGCACCAAGGTCGTCGTCACCGGGCTAGGTGTCGTCAGCCCCTTGGGCAACGACCCTGAAACGCTGTTCAGCGGCCTGATGCAAGGCCGTTCCGGCATTCGCCGCCTGGGTGCCGAACAAGGCTTCGACCAGCCCGTCGCTGCCGGCGTAGTCGAATTCGACCCTGCCCCCTGGTTCAGCAAACTGCAGCTCTCCGGTGTCGACCGTGTGAGCCAGTTTGCCGTGGCCGCCGCCAGTATGGCGCGCCAGGACGCGGGCCTGGCCGATACGCCGCTGGCCGACGCCAGCGTGTATTTCGGCACGGGCATGGGCGGCGCCGGCACGCTGGAACAGGCCTACGCCGGCCACTTTTCCGAGCGCCCGCGCGTATCGCCCCTTTCTGTCGTCGGCAGCATGACCAATGCAGCAGCGTCGCACATCGGTATGCGCTTTGGCGTGCAGGGCCCGACCATGACCTACTCGGTCGCCTGCGCCTCTTCCGCCCTTGCCGTAGGTGAAGCCTACCGCGCCATTGCGCGCGGCGAGACGGATATCGCCATCGCGGGCGGCAGCGAAGCCCTGCTGGTGCCCGGCATCGTGCGCGCTTGGCAAGCTATGCAGACGCTGGCCTCGCCCGAAGGCGAGCACCCAGAGGCAGCCTGCCGCCCGTATTCGCTGAGCCGTAGCGGTCTCGTGCTCGCCGAAGGCGCCGCCGTGCTGATCCTGGAAAGCGCCGAACGTGCCGCTGCGCGCGGCGCAAAGGTATACGCCGAGGTTGCCGGTTTCGGCATGAGTTCGGACGCCAGCCATATCACCAAGCCCGATGCGGGCGGCCAGGCGCGTGCCATGCGTGCCGCCCTGCGCGACGCCGGTCTTGCCCCCACTGACGTGGGCTACTGCAACACGCATGGCACGGCCACCAAGGTGGGCGACGTAATCGAGTGCGAAGCGCTGCGCGAAGTATGGGGCGACGCCATCGACCAGTTGCAGATCAGCGCGACCAAGTCCATGCACGGCCACCTGCTGGGCGGCGCCGGCGCCATGGAGGCACTGATCACCGTGCTGGCGCTGGCCAAGCAGCAGATTCCACCGACGGCGCACAGCGACGACCCAGACCCGGCTTGCGTCGCGAACATCGTGCGCGGCAAGGGAGTGGACGCACCCAAACTGCAGGCTGCGATCAGCAATTCCTTCGCCTTCGGCGGCAGCAACGCCGTGCTTGTGTTCAAACGCGCCGCGTGAGTGTGATCTCTCCGATGATGCTTTCCTTGCAAGCCAGGCCCAGCGCCTGGCTTTTGTCGTTCCTGGCCTTTGCTTGCGCCGCCTTGCCCGCACAGGCGGACGACGAGGATATGTTCCTTGGCGTAGCGCACTACCACCGCGTCGGCCCCTACCGTACTTCCGCCACGAACAGCCTGGAGCCGACGGGCGACTACGAGGGCGAGCGCTTTATCATCCGCGGCGATACGGTGGGTATGCGTCTATGGCGCCAGGGCAGCCTCTCATTCGACCTGATCGCGCAGAACGACCTATTGGCCTTCCGCGCCGCCGACGCGCAAACGGCAGCTTTGCGTGCCCTGCATAACCGGCAAGAGGGCCTGAACGGCGGCCTGGAGCTGGCCTGGACACCCACGGCGGATGACGCCGTGCATCTGGCGACCACCTATGACTTGCTGGGGCAGTCGAAGTCCGCGCAGACGAGTGTGGAATACGACCACACTTTCGCCCTGCCCGTGAGCTACACGCAGATCATCCCGAACGTCGCCTACACGCGTTACGCATCGCGCTATTCACGCTACTACTTCGGTATAAGCGCCGACGATAAGCAGCGCACGAGCTTGAGTACATTCACGCCCGGCGCCACAGGCCGCTTCGACGCGGGCCTGACCATCGTGCAGCCGTTCTCCAAGGACGTGGCGATGTTCGTGGATTACACGCACAAGCGCTATGGCAGCGGCATCGCGGCCAGCCCCATGCTGGCGCGCAGCAGCTATTTCGAGGCGAATGTGGGCTTGGTGTACAACTTCAAGGGTCTGTTCTGACCCGAAGGCACATAGGCATATAGGTTGGGTAGCGCGTAGCGAAACCCAACGCTGCTACCGATAGCTGTTGGGCTTCGTTGCACTCGGCCCAACCTACAGGAAGTCGGTATCCCCGCCCGTCAGGAACCAGCGATCTCGCAACTCATCCGCTGTCGGCCCGTGTGTACACGCACTAGTCGGCAGCGCAATGCCCAGATCCGTCTCGCGCGCACCCTCACGCAAGCGCGGCGCAAAGCCGGCGCTGATCCACATGAAGGCGCCAACCAATCCCTGTTCGGCAGCAAGGTGGCCGATGGCCTGCCGGCAATATGCCCAGTCATTCGGTGCGGCCACGATATCCAGCCATTCCAGCTGCTCGCCCGTGCGCTTGGTCACGACGAGGGCAAAAGGAAACGGCGACAGCCGGTGGCGCAGCCAGTGCAGCGAATACTGTGCCTCGGGCTTATCCACGAAGCGGCGCTTGATCCAGGCGCCATCGCGCACGCAGATCACGGAATCCGCAAAGCCCCGGTCCATGGCGGCCCAGATACGATCGACGCGACGCTCCCAGCCGGGCCGCGCCACGTCGACGGGCTCGATCGCCAGCCACCACGGCAGCTTGGTGCTATCGGCAGCCCAGGTCAGCGCCACCATCTTGCCACATGCCGCATACAGGCCCAGGCGCTCGGCCACGCGCATGGCGCGCACATTGGGGAAGCCATAGCTCAGCACAGCCTGCTTGCCGTAGCCGACGCTGCGTTCCAGGAAATGGGTGGTGCTCAGGTAGAGCGGCCCCTTGCGCGACAGCGTGCCGCGCGCGTCCGGGTGCACCATGACGTCGCCCACCTGCATGGCAACCACGGCCTTGCCGTACATGCGGGCCGCGCGCGGAAAGCCTGCGTAGTGCGCCACCATGCGGCCGTCCGCCTCCCACACGGCGCTCGCGCCGCCATGGCCATCCGCGTATTTCCAGTGCCAGGCCGCTTCGCTCAGCGCATGGCCGAACACCTGCTGGAACAGCTCGCGCATCTGCGGCACTTCTGCCGCCGTCAGCGCATCGACGCGCCAGCGTGCCGCCTCGGCAGCCTCCTGCTGCGCATCGCCCGTGTGGTCTTGCATCGTGCTCACTCAGCGCCCGTTCGTCTTGGAACAACCGTCACAGTAGTCGGGGAACAGGCCGTTGAACAGATTGAAACGCATGTTCTGGTAGTCGTGGTCGGCCTGGATGTCGGCCAGGCTGTGTTCGAACAGGTTCCACTTGGGCGACTGTGGCGCCTTGATCTGGCAGCAGGGCGTAACGTCGCCCGTCAGCAGGGTGTAGATCCACTCCTCATCGCAGTTCGGGCGTAGGCCGTTGCCGTTGCCATTCTTGTCGACGGCGATGCCCTCTTCCTCGCAGAAGGCCTGCACGGACTGCATGATGGTCAGCGCCTTCTGGCTGTCGCGCACGATGGTGGCGGACACCTCAGGAAGGAATTCCAGCTGCCGGACTTGTTCTTTGGGGTAGAGTTTGATGTACTGCTTGTGCGGGTTGAGCGGCTGGAAGCTCTCGAAAATCTCCGCGCCGCGCGCGCGCGCCAGTTCCACGATGGGCAGCAGCTCGTTTTCCGTATGCTTGAAGAGCGTGCCCTTCACGCCAATCTTCGGGTACTCATAGCCATTGGCGTCGCGGTAGCGGCACAGCTTCTCGATGCCATCCAGTACGCGATTCAGATCGCCCTTGATGCGGCTGGCCGCGAAGTTCTCGGGCGAGATGGAGTCGATGGAGATGGAGATGTAGGCGATGCCCGACTCGCAGATCTTGCGGATCACGCTCTCGCTGAAGGCCGAGCCGTTGCTGATCATCATGACGCGAATGCCGCGCGCGCGCGCCATCTTCACCATGTCGAAATAGCCCTTGTGCAGAAGCGGCTCGCCCTCGCCCACCAGGGCGATCGTCTCGACCGTCGGGAAATTGTCGAGCACCTTGGCAAAGTTCTCGACCTTGATGTCCTGCTGTTCCATATGCCGGCCTACACAGTACCAGCATTCGAAATTGCAGCGCGTGGTCGGCTCGATATTCAGGAAGGTGGGCTTGGCCGACCACATGCGCGCATCGACTGCCGTCAGGGGCAGGCCCGCGACATCGGGGCGGGCTGCTTCGATGGTGTCGCGGTCCTCACCCAGCAGGCTGACCTCGCCGCAGGCCGTGCAATGCAGCAGCGAGCCCTGGTCGTACCACTCGCGCACGCCGAAGCGCAGGTGGGCGCGGATGCGCACGGCTTCCTGCGCTTGGCAGTGCGGGCACTGCTGGTATTGACCGGCGCGCATGCGCAGATGCTTGCGGTCCGGGCGCAACCAGGCGTGGCTTGCCTGCCAGACTGGGGTGGCGTTCTCAAATCGGGTCGTAGCGGTGTAGGTCATGGATGGATAGCCAGTTATCTTGCAAGGCAGGCGCCGCATCTAGCGTGCACCCGCGAAAATCCTATGGTCCGAGAGCGCCTTATCACGCAGGTGCAGCGCTCCAGTTGCGCGGCAAGGTCACTACACCCTGTTCCAGGCCATGTTGCGACACTTCCAGCGTGGTGTGCCCTTCCACATGGTCGTAGATCAGCAGGCCGCGTTCGCACATCAGGAACACATTCAGGCTGTACGTGCCTTTGAGCAGGGCAAAGGCGGGAAATTCCACCACCACTTCGCCCGCACCGTTGGCGTCGCGCTGCAGGGTAACGCCGTCGTTCTGCGAGCCGGCGCTCGTTACGGGCGCGCCGTGGGCGCCGATAAAGCCCACGGCCACACTGGGGCAAGGCAGGGCCGGGTCGGATACGAAGCCGATGCGGATGGCGATGGTGCTCTCGCTGCTCTGCACGGCCTGCGTCTTGCCGCGGCGGCCATCCACCGTCACCTCCACGCGCGTCAGGCGGGCTTTGCCCGGTTCCGCGACGATCACGGGCGCCGCGGCGTCGGCCGCCGCGGCGGCATGCTCGCCCGACTGCGAGGCGAGGAAGATGCCGTATTCGTTCACTACCTTGGGCGCCGGCCCGTCGTACATGACCTGGCCACGATCCAGCCAGATGGCACGCTCGCACAGCGCTTCCACGTGGTACATGGAGTGCGAACAGAACAGGATGGTCTTGCCCTTGTCGCGCAATTCCATGATGCGGTCGAAAGATTTGCGGGCGAACACACCGTCGCCCACGGACAGCGCCTCGTCGACGACGAGGATTTCCGGTTCCACGTGCACGGCGATGGAGAACGCCAGCCGCACGTACATGCCGCTGGAGTAGGTCCGCACAGGGCGGTCGATGAACTCGCCGATACCTGAGAAGGCCACGATATCGTCGTAGCGCGCGCGGATCTCGTCCTGGCCCAGGCCGAGGATGGCGGCGTTCATGAAGATGTTCTCGCGCCCCGTGAACTCGGGACTGAAGCCGGCGCCCAATTCCAGCAGCGCGGCGATGCGGCCATTGACGTCGAGCTTACCCGTGCTGGGCGTAACCGTCCCTACTACAAGCTGCAGCAGGGTAGATTTGCCGGCACCGTTGCGCCCGACGAGACCCACGACTTCCCCCGCTTCGATCTGCAAACTCGTATCGTGCAGCGCCCAGAAGCGATTGCCGTACTGGCGCCAGCGGCCCAGCAGCATCTGCTTCAAGCGGTCTTGCGGGTGGGCGTACAGGTCGTAGTACTTCGATATCTGCTGCAGCTGGATGGCGGTACGGCCGGTCATGACGGATCGAGGGAGCCTCTGATTAAGTATCCGGGTCGCGCTGGGCCGAGTCTTGGGGCAGGACTAGGCACAACGCGCGCAGCTTAACGGGTTAAGTAAGTGAGTTGTAACGACGTCACGCCCCAAGAATCGACCCAGCCCGGAGGGTTCGCCCGGCTTTTGGCCTGCTGCCGCGTTGAAAGTCGCTTATGTAGCCTGCTACACCGCGCTCCTTTCGCCTTGCATCAGGCCAAAATCCGGGCAAACGCGATCCCGGATACTTAATCAGAGGCTCCCTACGGTAGGCGGGCGTGCGGGATTGTAGCATAGCGGGGTGCGCCTCCCTCGGCGCACCCTACTTCGTAGCGTTTGGCAGCGTGAGCCGGCCATGATCCTGGATGCCAGACCAGCGCGCAAACGGCTGAGCAATCGCAGACCAGTCCCCTCCCCGTGTAGTCAGGGGGAGGGTTAGGGTGGGGGTAAGCGCGGAGCGCGTCTCAAACATGCGTACTAACACTGAGTTTTGCAAATCAAGAGCTTAGAGGTCTTGGACACCCCCCATCTCAACCTTCCCCCTGCTCTGCAAGGGGAAGGGGCCGGTCTGTGCTGCCCCAAACCAGAAGCGGATTTACTCCACCCGGTTAAGCGCCCAATAGGCGTACGCCGTAGCCGCCGCCCATCGTTTCCAGCGCGAACAGGCGGTCGATATTCGGGTGCTTGCCCGGGTGCTGGCGCGCATCCAACGCGTGCTCGGCGTACAGCCATTGGCCCAGGCGCGCCGCCTTGGGCGTGATGGCACCGAACTCGCGGAACAGCGCGTGATAGATGGTGAGCGAACCGACCTGCCCTTCCTTGTTCTCAATCACCGAATCCAGCTTGCCGTCGCGCCACAGCTGCAGGCCGCTGAGATGCGTCACGGCCGGCAGCGTCGTCAGCACATCGGCAAACGCCAGTACGGGCGCCACCTGCAGCAGCTTCTTGCTGGCATCCTTGAACGAGGGCGCCTTGCTGTCGCGCAGCCATTCGAACAAGGCCATCTCGCGCGTCACCAGCGTCACGCCAGCGGCCTGCATACGGGCAATGGCAGCCTGCTTGTCCTCATCCGTGCGCGAACCGATGGCGTCCGTCACCACGAATACGTCCTTGCCAGCCGCCTTCAGGTCGAGCGCCGTCTGCAGCACGCACACATGGGCTTCTATGCCGCAGACGACGACCTGCTTGCGAGCCGCCACCGGCGAATCGCCAAGGCATTGCGCGGCGACGCAGGAGAAGGCCGTTTTGGCCACCACCGGGCTTTCCGGCGAAGCATTGCGCAGTACGGGCAGCGTTGGGCCGAGCGCCTGCGGGTACTGCTCGGAGAACACAATGGGCACGCCTGTCAGGAAGGCCGCGTCGATCAGCCACTTCATGCTCGCCACGGCGCGCGGCGCATCGTGGATGGCGTTGACCAGCTTGGCTTGTACATCCACAACCAATAATGTGCAGTCTTCAGCGCGCATCAACATAGCAATCACCTCGTGAGTTATTGTCGATCGGTATCGGATAACCCCGACTATTCCGCTTCGTCCATCCAGCACATCTGGATCGCCTCAAGAATCCGTTCACCGCAATGCTTCGGGTCATCGTTGAAACCTTCCAGCGCCATCACCCACTTCATCAGGTCGACGAAGTTGATGCTCTTGGGGTCGACGTCCGGGTGCGTATCGGCCAGCGCGATGGCAATCTCGCGCGAATCGGTCCACTTCATGGGCTTACTCCTGTTTCACGTCGGCCACCGCGGCGGCCGTCAAGGTCTGTAATTGCGTCGGCGTCAGCCTGAACACGGAGTCGCCCGTGCCCGCTGCCGCCCAGATATGGTCGAACTGCAAGAGGTCGCGGTCGATCAGCATCAGCGGCGCCTCAATGTGCCCCACGGGCGCCACGCCACCGATGGCAAAGCCGGTCTTGCTACGCACGAAATCGGCATCGGCCCGCGCCACCGGCTCACCCAGGTGCTGGCACACCTTGGCCTCGTCCACCCGGTTGCTGCCGCTGGTGACGATCACGACTACGCGGTCGGACTCCGTCGCACGCAACACGATGGACTTGGCGATCTCGGCCACCTGGCAGCCGATGGCCGCTGCGGCGTCGGCCGCCGTGCGCGTGCCGGCCGGGAAGGTACGGATGTCGACGGCGATATCGGCCGCCTCAAGGGCGGCTTCTACCCGTTGGCGGCTGGTAAGGGGCTGGCTCATGAACAGGGCTGCTTCGAAATGACCTGCCGATGATGATATCGCAAGCCTGGGCCTCCGTCAGGGTACGAGGGTCTGGCCTTTCCAATAGTCGCCATTGCGCACCCAGGCGGTACGGTTATGCAGGCGGTCGGCATCCGAGATGCGCAGAATTTCCAGCCAGTTCGGCGCGACGATCAGCTCCTGCAGCGCGTCCGGTACGTCTTGCGGGTTCGGTTCCACTTCGCGCAGGGTAGCCAGCTCGTCGATCAGCACGGAACGGCTGGCGATAGCGGCACTCTGCGCCAGGCGGGTATGCAGGCGGTCGGCATAGCGGCTGCCCAGCGGCTTCTGGCGCCAGCCTTCGAGGAAGGACGGATCGCGCCGATAACGGATTTCGCCGCGCATGCGCGCGCTTACCATCAGGCTGGTCCAGAAGAACAGCAGCTCGTGCCGCGTATCGGCGCGCAGCTGCAGGCTCTTGGGGCTGTCGGCATTGACGTAGAACACGGCCCCCTTGTCGTCCATATGGCGCAAGGTAAGCATGCGGGTGGCGGGGTTGCCCGACTCGTCGAGCGTCGCCAGGGCGACGAAATTCGCCGCAGGGTCTTTCAGGAACTGCGCCTGCCGCCAGCACGAGATCAAACTGGCGAGCGGATCGGCGCGGCGCGTATCAGACATCCCAGTCCTTGTCGTAGCCTTCGCGGGCGTGATTGATGGTGTACTTGGGAATTTCCACCGTCAGGTCGGCCTGCGTCACGACAGCCTGGCAGGAGAGCCGCGACACGCTGGTCAGGCCCCAGGCCTTGTCCAACAGGTCTTCCTCTTCCTCCTCGGCCGCAGCGAGGCTGTTGAAGCCTTGGCGCACGATCACATGGCAGGTGGTACAAGCACAGGAGCGCTCACAAGCATGCTCGATTGCAATGCGATGATCAAGCAGCGCGTCACAGATGGTCACGCCCGGCTCGACGTTGAGGCTGGCACCCTCGGGACAGAGTTCTGTGTGCGGTAGTACGGTGATGATGGGCATATCGTCTTGCCTTGCTAGGTGGGCTTTTCATGCCCACCAATATCGAAATCGGGTGCCTTGGCCTTAGAGCCGCGAACAAAACCCAGCGCAGCTGTTCTGGCTAGCCGTGCAAACGAAGACAGTACTTTAGTACGGCAAGTTTGCACAACAACGCCAGAAAGGTTTTGTTAGTGGCCCTTAGCCTAGCTCGCTCAGCTTGTGGCCGGTCAGACCCTTATGCACGGCGGCGTCCATGCGGCGGCCGGCGAACTCCGTCGTTGCCAGATTCAGTGCTTCCGTCAGGTTGCGAATCTCGGACGCATCGTTGCCGTCGCGCGCTGCGCGCAGCTGCGCCATGTGCTGCTCGATGGCCGCGCGCTCGTCCGCGTCCAGCAGGGCGCTGTCTGTTTCCAGCGCCGCCGCGATGGCCGCCAGCAGGCCGTCGGCCTCCACGCGGGCCTCGCCCACGCTGCGCGCCTTCATATCGTCCGCGGCGTGCGACATGGAATCCTGCAGCATGCGGGCGATCTCCTCGTCGGCCAGGCCATAGGACGGCTTGACCACGATGCTCGCCTCCACGCCCGTCGACTGCTCGCGCGCGGAGACAGACAGCAAACCGTCCGCATCGACCTGGAAGGTCACGCGGATACGCGCCGCACCAGCCACCATGGGTGGGATGCCGCGCAATTCGAAGCGCGCCAGCGAACGGCAGTCCGACACCAGCTCGCGTTCGCCCTGCACCACGTGGATGGCCATGGCCGTCTGGCCATCCTTGAACGTCGTGAATTCCTGCGCGCGCGCGGTGGGGATGGTGCTATTGCGCGGGATGATACGCTCCACCAGGCCGCCCATGGTTTCCAGGCCCAGCGACAGGGGAATCACGTCGAGCAGCAGCCATTCGTCGTCGCCTTTGTTGCCGGCCAGCGCATCGGCCTGGATGGCGGCGCCCAGCGCCACGACCTTGTCCGGGTCGAGATTGGTGAGCGGCTCGCGCCCGAAGTGCTCGGCCACGGCGCGGCGGACATGGGGCATGCGCGTCGCGCCGCCTACCATCACCACGCCCTTCACGTCATCAGGCTGCAGCTTGGCGTCGCGCAGGGCGCGGCGCAGCGGGGTGATGGTCTTCTGCACCAGCGGCTGGGTAATCTGCTGGAAAATCTCGGCGCTCAGTTCCACATCCACCACTTCGCCATCCGCCAGGCGCGCCGTAATGCGCGTGGTGGCATGGTCGGTCAGCGCCTCCTTGGCCTCACGGGCACGGGTAAGCAAGAGCCGCGTGTCGTGGTCGCCCAGGAGCGACAGGCCGGCCTGCTCGGCAATCCAGCAGAACACGCGCTGGTCAAAGTCGTCACCGCCCAGGGCCGAATCGCCCGAGGTCGCCAGCACCTCAAACACGCCGCGCGTGAGCTTGAGAATGGAGACGTCAAAGGTGCCGCCACCCAGGTCGTAGACAACGTAGATGCCTTCGGCCGCGTTATCCAGCCCATAGGCCACGGCCGCCGCTGTCGGTTCGTTCAACAGGCGCAGCACGTTGAGACCGGCCAGTTGTGCCGCGTCCTTGGTCGCCTGGCGCTGGGCGTCGTCGAAATAGGCCGGTACGGTGATCACGGCACCCACCAGTTCACCACCCAGGCTCGCTTCGGCACGCTCGCGCAGATTGCGCAGGATGTCGGCCGACACTTCCACGGGGCTCTTCTCGCCCGCCACCGTCTTGATCTTGAGCATGCCCGGCGCATCGACGAAGCGGTAGGGCGTGGCGGCGGAATCGGGCAGGTCCTTGATGCCGCGGCCCATAAAGCGCTTCACTGAGACGATGGTATTGCGCGGATCTTCGCTCTGGCGCGCCTGCGCGGCATAGCCCACGGTGGGCGCGCCGCCCGCCACGTAATGAACCACGGAGGGAACCAGGGGACGACCGCGCTCATCCGGCAGCACGGTGGCAGAACCGCTGCGCACGGTGGCGACCAGCGAATTGGTGGTGCCCAGGTCTATCCCCACCGCCAGGCGGTGTTGATGCGGGGCGGCGGCTTGGCCGGGTTCGGCGATCTGGAAAAGGGCCATGTAGTCGGTTCAGCTTCTGCGCAGCCATGCCGCGCGGGTACAAATGAATTCGTTCGCGATCAATCGAGCAGCCGCTTAATCAAGCAATACGTCGATTGCGTCGCCCACTTCCTGCTGCAGCTTTTCCATAAAGCGCAGCTTGCGCACCGATTCGCTGGCGCGCTCGAAATCCTGCTTGTCGTCGATCAAGCTGGCCAGCATGGTGACCAGCGACTCGGACTCGGCCTGCAAGTCGCGGCCCAGTGCGGACAGCGCACCGACATCCTTGGCCGCCTTCGCCTCGGCTATCGCTTCGCGCCATTCCATCTGCTGCATCAGGAAGTCCATCGGCATGGCCGTATTGGTTTCTTCCATCGTGTCGAAACCGGCAAGATGCAGGAGATAGCGCGCTCGGTTGATCGGTGCCTTCAGGGTCTGGAAGGCTTCGTTGATCTGCGTGGCCGCCTGCAGCGCGCGGCGCTTGCCCGTATCGTCCTGCGTCGCGGCGCGGTCAGGGTGGTATTGCGATTGCAGGCTACGGTAGGTTGTTTCCAGCGCCGGCAGACTGAGCCGAAAACTGCGTGGCAGCTCGAACAGCTCGAAGTAGTCACGCGAAAAATCGAAACTCATCCTGCGTTCCTCCCGCTGCTTATGCGGCGAAAAAAGCGATTCCCGTACGGTTGCCGGCCACAACTGCGCGACCAACCCCCAGCACGGGAAGTGCTCTACCGACTCTTATTCGATCAGACGTTGAAGCTCTCGCCGCAGCCGCACTC
>JAFAKZ010000369.1 GCA_019234745.1 Burkholderiales bacterium | reverse complement strand
GGCTCGCGCAGGAGAAAGGCGGTGAGCCGCTCCAGCCAATTTACCTTGCCATTGGGGGTCTTGGTGGTGCGACTAGAGGGTAAGTCCATGAGTTTCTGATGCAAAAGACGATGGCACGATTATAGCGAGCGATGATGGCGGGTGCATGACGAATCCGGGGCGACCAATTTCGGCTTGCCAGATGCGACATTACCAACCCGAGCATGCGCTTGTCCGATGCCAGTATATAATCGCGCCCTGCTTTTCTGCCTAAACTTCCTGCATGCTCAAGTACCTCGGCCTTGATAGGCCGTTTTTATTGCTTACCAAGAAGCTGCTGTTCAGCATCGTCCGCACCGACGTGCTGTCGGACGGCCCGCAGGCGCTCGGCCTCGATCCGAACAAGCCCGTGTGCTACGTGCTGCAACGGCGCCTGCTCAGCAACCTGCTGGTGCTGGACCGCGAGGTGACGGCCGCCGGTCTGCGCTCTCCGCTCGACGGCTTGGCCGCCGAGGGCGTACGCGAGTCGCGTGCCTTCTTCTTCACCAACCGGGCCGAGCGTTGGTTCGGCCGCAGCAATGCGGCAGGCAATTCGCCGCGCCTGGAACGCCTGTGCGAAGCCACGCGCACGCGCTCCAATTTCGACGTGCAGATCGTGCCCGTCACCATCCTGTGGGGCCGCACGCCGGATAGGGACAAGGAAAGCTCGATCTGGAAACTGCTGTTCTCGGAAAGTTGGGCGCCGCGCGGCGGCCTGCGCCAGCTGTTCACCATCCTGCTGCACGGGCGCCATACGCTCGTGCGCTTCGGCCAGCCGCAGTCGCTGCGCGAGATGACGGCCGATGCGGAAGACACGGAACGCGCCGTACGCAAGGTCGCACGCGTGTTGCGCGTGCATTTCCGCCAGCAGCGCGAAATGGCCATCGGGCCGGACCTGTCGCACCGCCGCACGCAGATCGAGGGCATCCTGGAGACGGAATCGGTCAAGGCCGCCATCGCTGCACTGGCTTCCGAGCAGGGCAGCGGCCCGCAGGCGCTGGAGCGGGCACAGGCCAAGGCCGAGCGCTATGCCTGGGAGATTGCCGCCGATTACAGCTACCCCGTGGTGCGCGTGTTCCACCGCTTCCTCACCTGGGTGTGGACGAGGCTGTATGACGGCGTGGAGCTAGGCAATTTCGACACGGTGACGAACGTCGCACAGGACCACGAAATCGTCTACGTACCCTGCCACCGCAGCCATATCGACTACCTGCTGCTGAGCTATATCGTCTACGCGCAGGGCCTGATGATCCCGCACATCGCGGCCGGCGCGAACCTGGACCTGCCCATCGTGGGCGGCATCCTGCGCCGCGGCGGCGCCTTCTTCCTGCGCCGCTCGTTCAAGGGCAACCGGCTCTATGCCGCCGTGTTCAACGAATACCTGCACATGGTGATCGCGCGCGGCAATCCCATCGAATACTTCATCGAAGGTGGCCGCAGCCGCACGGGGCGCCTCTTGCAGCCGCGCCCCGGCATGCTGGCCATGACGGTGAACAGTTATCTGCGCGACTCCAGCCGTCCCATCGTCTTCCTGCCCATCTACATCGGCTACGAAAAGCTGTTCGAGGGCCGCAGTTACGTGGGTGAGCTGATGGGCAAGCCCAAGCAGAAGGAGTCGCTCTGGTCGCTCCTGATGTCGCTGCGCTCGCTCAAGAAGCAGTTCGGCAAGGTACACGTGAACTTCGGCGAGCCGATCAAGCTCAACGATGTCCTGTGCAGCGTGAACCCGGACTGGCGCACGCAGACAGTGGCCGAGGACGAGCGCCCGCAGTGGCTCACCGACAGCGTCGACCGCCTGGGCCTGGCCGTTGCCAACCATATCAATAGCGCTGCGGTCGCCAACCCCGTCGCATTGATCAGCCTGGCGCTGTTGGCCACGCCGCGCCACGCCATGGACGCCGACCAGCTCGCCGCCCAGGTGGACGGCTACCGCAAGCTCTTGCTGGCCGCGCCCTACGACGCGCGCTTCCAGGTCACGCCGCTCGATGGCCCCGCGGTCGTCGACTACTGCGAAAAGCTCAATCTGCTGCGTCGCCACCCGCATGCGCTGGGCGATGTGCTCTACCTGGAGCAGGAAGATGCCGTGCTGTGTAGCTATATGCGCAACAACGTGCTGCACAGCATCGCCCTGCCCGGCCTGATCGCCTGCCTGTTCACGCGCAACGCCAGCATGAGCCGCGAACAGATCCTGCGCTTGGCCCGCACCGTCTACCCTTTTATGCGCGCCGAGCTGTTCCTGCGCTGGGATACCGACGAGCTGGAAGCGGCGCTGGACGGCTATCTGGCCGCACTCGTCGATCAAGGCTGGTTGATCAGCCAGGGCCGCGAGGGCGTGTACGACATGCCCAATCTCAACAGTGACGAATACGCCCAGCTCACGCTCTTGGGCCAGGCCGTCCGGCCCACGCTGGTACGCTACTTCATCACGCTGTCGGTGCTCACTCAGCAAGGCCCCGGCAAGGTCGACGCGCGCGAACTGGAAGCGCTCTGCCACCTGCTGGCCCAGCGCCTGTCGCTGCTGCGCGAGATCAACGCCCCGGAATTCTTTGACCGTGCCATCTTCCGCGCCTTTATCGGCACGCTCAAGCGCGAGCACCTGGCGACATCCGACGCCAACGGCAAGCTGGCCTTTGACACGGCGCTCCGAGAAGCGGCCACGCAGTCGCGCTATGTATTGCCGCCGGAAGTGCGGCAGAGTGTGTTGCACCTCACGCGGCTGGACGAGGCGACGATGCGGCAGGCCTTGGAGAAGTTTGCGGAGAAGGGGCGGGGTTGATATCTTGCCTATCCCCGGCCACTGGCCGGGGAATTGATGTCTTTGAAATCAAAATTTATCGTTATTTGATCGATTGAGTCATGCGAATCCAAACCTTGATGTCCGTAACAATCCTGGCTGCCGCTTTGAGCGGGTGCGCCGAGCTTTACAATCACACCACATCTTCGATGAATACGGAGGTCAAGGCCATCGCCAACGGCGAAAAGGGCCTGCTGAAGTGCATCTCCAGCTCAACGGGAAAATGCTACTTTCTGATTGGCGACCTGAATGGGCAGGGCC
>JAFAKZ010000357.1 GCA_019234745.1 Burkholderiales bacterium | reverse complement strand
GTCGCGTTCCTCGGGCCACAGGCGCACGGCCAGGTGCGGCACACGGAAGCTCTCCTGCAGGTGGTAGCTGAGCGTACCCAGCACGGCCGCGAGGTCGCGCGCGGCCAGCAGCGCCACGGTGAGCCGGTGCACCTTGTCGCCGATCTGGTCATTCTCTTCGCCGAACTGCAGTAGCTCGCCCAGCTTGTTCTCGATCAGCTTGTTCTTCTCGCGCAGGGTGAGGATTTGCCGCTCTGCGAGCGGAATGGCGCGCCCACCGTGCGGGTGGGGGATGAAGATTTCCGCCACCAGGTCGGCGTATTCCTCGAAGAACTCGGGGTTTTTCTGCAGCCAGTCGGCTACGTCGGCGGATTGGAAATTCAATTGCTGCTCCTTGGGGCTTGCTTACTCGGCGCTCGCCGCCAATGCCTGCATGGCAGATGCGGCAAGGCGTCGAACGACCATATGGTCGGCACTGGTCGCACCAATGCCATCGTAAAACTGCTGGCTTTCCGCCTTGTTGCGCACGGCCAGCCATTCCATGCGCGTGCATCCGTGGGTAATGGCGATCTGCGCCAACATTGCCATGGCGAAACGGCCCAGGCCGCGGCGCCGGTAGGCCGGGTCGAGGTAGATGGCCTGCATGTACAGATCGCGCGTACCGGTGAACGTACCCCATTTCCACGAGTAAATCACGAAACCGGCGCGTTCACGGCCGCATTGTATCCAGACTGCATACGCGGCGGGGTGCGCAGAAAACAGGGCGGAGCGCAGATGGCTCGCCGTCGTCGCCACCTGCGGCACGCCATCGCTCTGTGCCAAGGCACATAGCATCTGCAGCAAGGCGTCGAGTTCGGACTCGCGCACTGGTTCCAGCCGGACGCCTTGCATGGCTTGCCTGGCGCCAGCGGCAGCATGTTCGGCCAGGGTCAAAGCTCGATCTCGCTGTCGAATACCGTCGTCGCCGGTCCCGTCATCATCACCGGCTGGCCACGCCCATCCCAGCGGATGCGCAGGTCGCCGCCACGCGCATGCACCAGTACCTCACGGTCCAGCAGGCCGCGCTCGATGCCGGCCACCGCGGCGGCGCAGGCGCCCGTGCCGCAGGCCAGCGTCTCGCCGGCGCCGCGCTCAAATACGCGCAGGCGGATTTCGCCGCGGTTGACGATCTGCATAAAGCCCGCATTCACGCGCTGGGGGAAGCGCGGGTGGTGTTCGATCAGCGGCCCTTCCGTCGCCACGGGCGCCGTGTCGACGTTGTCGACGATCTGCACGGCGTGCGGGTTGCCCATGGAAATAGCGTTGATATCGACGGTACGACCAGCCACATCGAGCAGATAGGTCACCGCCTCTGCCGGCGCTTCGAACGGGATGTCGGCCGGCGCGAAGCGCGGTGCGCCCATGTCCACCGTCACCGTGCCATCCACCTGCATCTGCAGCACGATCATGCCGTTTGCCGTCTCCACGCGTATCGTGCGCTTGTCCGACAGGCCCTTCTCGTGCACGAAGCGCACAAAGCAGCGCGAACCATTGCCGCACTGCTCCACTTCGCCGCCATCGGCGTTGAAGATGCGGTAGCGGAAGTCGGCATCGGGCGAGGTCGGCGGCTCCACCAGTAGAATCTGGTCGCAGCCCACGCCGAAATGGCGGTCGCCCAGAAAGCGTAGTTGGTCCGGGCTCAGCGAAACGGACTGGCTGACGCCGTCGATTACGACGAAGTCATTGCCCAGGCCGTGCATTTTCGTGAAGCGTAATCTCATACCCACTACCAAATGATTGATGTCATGCCAGGATTGATGTCATGCCAGCAAGCGCCGGTACTCGACCATGATGCAGCGATCCATCACGGTGAACAAGCCGGCCTCGCGCGCCCGCTCCGCCGCCGCATCGTTGATGATGCCCTGCTGCACCCAGATGGCGGGCGCGCCGATGGCGATGGCACTGTCGACCACGGCGTCGACCTCGCTCGCATTGCGGAACACATTGACCAGCTCGACCTTGCCCGGCACATCCTCCAGCCGCGCATAGGCCGGTACGCCCAGCACTTCGCGCAGTCCGGGCCGCACGGGCAGGATCTCGTAGCCCCAGGCCTGCATGGCCTTCGACACATAGTGGCTGGGCCGGTCTGGCTTGGGCGATAGGCCTACCACGGCGATGCGGCGTACACGTCCGAGCAGCGCCCTGATGTCATCCTGGCTAGGGTTCGTAAACATATTAGGCATGATAAGGGCGGCAGCGGCATTTACAATACCGGGTTTACAGCTTCTTCCCGGACCTAGGGAGGCTCTGATTAAGTCCCCGGGTCCCGGATACTTAATCAGAGACTCCCAGCACCATGGCCCTGAGCGCAACCATCTACAAAGCCGAGCTGCAGCTATCCGATATGGATCGCAGCGAGTACGGCCAGTTCAATCTCACCATCGCCTGCCATCCGTCCGAGACGACGGAACGCATGATGCTGCGCATCGTGGCCTTTGCTCGCCACGCCAGCGAGGCGCTGAAGTTCTCGCGCGGCATCAGCTCGGACGACGAGCCGGATATCTGGGAGATGCACGACCACGGCGATGTGAAGACCTGGATCGAGCTGGGCCTGCCGGAAGAGCGCCGTCTGCGCCAGGCGTGCGGCAAGGCCGACGAGGTTTGGTTGTATGCCTACGGCGGTCGCGCCCTACCCGTGTGGTGGCAGCAAAATGCCTCGGCGCTACGCAAGCTGGACAAGCTGAGCGTGGTGAGCGTGGACGAAGCCACCCTGCAGGCGCTGGACGCCATGACGGCGCGTACCATGCAGCTGAGCTGCACGATACAGGACGGCGTGATGTGGCTGGCGGATGGCACGCACAACCTGGAGATTGCCTTTACAACCTTGCAGGACCACGG
>JAFAKZ010000187.1 GCA_019234745.1 Burkholderiales bacterium | reverse complement strand
GCCGGCCCAGTACAACCAGCTGCCGGCTTCGGCCCAGCAGATATCCTGGGATATGTCGGCCGAGGTGACGATGGATATCCAGATCGTCGCGGCCCTGTGTCCGGCTGCGACCGTCAACGTCTACTTCGCCACCTTCGACCAGAAGGGCTGGATAGACCTGCTCGACGCCGTAGTGGCCGATGCGGCCAGCATCCCTGTGTCGCTGTCGATCAGCTGGGGCCTGGCGGAGGACTCTACCGACTGGACGGTAAGTGCCTTGCAGGCCATTTCGCAGCGCCTGCAGATATTAGCCATGCATGGCGTGACGACCTGCGTGTCGTCGGGCGACGACGGCTCGGGCGACCAGATCGACGATGGTCGTGGCCATGTGAACTTCCCCGCATCCTCGCCCTTCGTGCTGGCCGTGGGCGGCACCATGCTGACGACCGACAGCCCGGCCCAGGAAGTCACCTGGTGGGAGAGCCCCGGCACGCGCAGTGGCGGCGGCGGGGCCACGGGCGGTGGGGTGAGCGTGCTGTTCGACCGGCCCAGCTGGCAGACGGTGAGCGTGGAATCGATCAACCCCAATGCGCGCGACGGCCGCGTGATGCCGGATGTGGCGGCGCTGGCCGGTGCACCCATGTACGAGCTGCTGATGGCCGGCAAGCCCATGCCGGACGGCGGCACCAGTGCGGCCACACCCCTGTGGGCGGCCTTGCTGGCGCGTGTGAATGCAGGCCTGCCTGCGGCCCGCCGCCAGCGCTTTCTTACGCCGCTGCTGTATGCGGCGAGCGGTGCGACCACGGTGGGCGCTGCGGGCTGCCGTGATATCGTCAGTGGCGACAATATCTCCAGCCCGCAGCCGGGCAAGGGCTATGCGGCCGGCGTAGGATTCGATGCGGCCACCGGTTGGGGCGTTCCTATCGGCAGCAAGCTCCTGTCTATCCTCCAGGCCGTGTAGTAGGGCTATCATGGGCGTTTGATCGCACTACAAGCAAACGCCCATGTCTTCCCTGCTCAGCCCCGCCGACCTAGCCGACCTGCTCCAGCACGAAGGGGTGCGCGACGTCGAATGCATCTTCCCCGATGTATCGGGCTACCCGCGCGGCAAGCTGATGCCGGCGCAGCGCTTTGCCAAGGGTGACGAGTTGCGCATTGCGCAGGCGATTCCCATGCAGTGCGTGACGGGCGAGTACTCCTACGACCCCATCTTCCCGGACGAAGACCCGGACGTACGCCTGGTGCCGGAGATGAGCACGCTCAAGCGCGTGCCGTGGAGTTCCACACCGCGCTACCTGGCCGTGCACGACTGCGTCGAATTGAGCGGCGAGCAGTGTGCCTTCGCGCCGCGCTCTGTGCTCAAGCTGGTGCTGGCGCGTTACCGCGAGCGGGGCCTGACGCCCGTGGTGGCGCCAGAGATCGAGTTCTATATCACGGCTGCCAATACCGACCCGGCCGATGCGCTCGTGCCGCCCAAGGGGCGCGGGGGGCGTGCAGAAGTGGGGCAGTCGGCCTTCAGCCTGAATATGCTGAACGAGCTGGCGCCGTTCTGGGACGAGTTCCACGCCGCCATCGATGCGCTGGGCATCGCCAGCGATACCTGGATACACGAGGTCGGCACCACGCAGTACGAGATCAACCTGATGCACGGCGACCCGATCGCCGTGGCCGACCAGGCCTTCCTGTTCAAGTACGCGGCCAAGGAAGTGGCACTGAAGCATGGCCTCAACGCCGTGTTCATGGCCAAGCCCATCGCGGGCGAGGCGGGTAGCTCCATGCACCTGCACCAGAGCATCGTCGATGCCGACGGCCGCAATATTTTCACGCAGGCTGATGGCAGCGCCAGTGCGGACTTTTTCCACTTCATCGCGGGGCTCCAGGCCTACACACCGGACCTGATGCTGATCTATGCGCCCTTCGTGAACTCCTACCGGCGCTATGTGACGGGCAGCCAGGCACCCATCAACCTGCACTGGGGCTATGACAACCGCACCAGCGGTCTGCGCGTGCCCACCAGCAGCCCGGCTGCTCGGCGCGTGGAGAACCGCATCGCGGGGGCTGATGCCAATCCCTATCTCGCCATTGCCGCCTCGCTCGCTGCCGGCCTTGCTGGCATGGACGAGAAGCTGAAGCCGACCGAGCCTATTACGGGTAACGGCTACGACCACGCGCACGACCTGGCGCGCACCTTTATCGTGGCGCACGAGCTGATGGCGGCCAGCGACACGGCGGCGCGCCTCTTGGGCCCGGCGCTGGTGCAGGCCTATCTGTCGGTGAAGGGCCTGGAGTACGACAGCTATCTGCGTGAGATCAGTGCTTGGGAGCGACGCTTCCTGTTGCCCCAGGTTTGACCGGCCGCGCGAAGTCCCCGTCACGCGGTTCCGGACCCGACCCAAACCATTCGTCGCCCGCCCGAACCTTTGAGGCGCTTTAGCGACAGCTCGTCGCGCGCTCCTCGTTCAATTTGGCGCCCGGGCGTATGCTCTGCGCGATTTGTCCTACAAGCGGCACCGCAGTGCCCATTGATAAAGAGAGAGCGAGACCATGAACAAACTGCTTGCGGCCATGCTGGTCGCCTTCCTGTGCCAACTGCCTGCCCACGCCGATGTGGCGGCACCCGCCAACCCGCCCGAAGTGTGGGACCTGGGCCCGCTCTTCCACACGACGGCCGACTGGGATAAGGAGCGCGTGGCGCTGGGCGGCGATATCGCCAAGCTCAAGGGACTGAAGGGCACGCTGGGCAAGAGTCCGGCCAGCCTGCAGGCGGCGCTGGATCAGATCTCCGCCGTCCGCCGCCGCCTGTCGCGCCTGCAGGTATACGCCAGCCTCGCCTCCGACGTCGATACGCGCGTGGCCGAGAACCAGGAGCGCCGGCAACTGGCCGACAAGCTCGGTTCGGACTTCGATGAGGCGACCGCCTTCGTGCGGGCCGAGGTCGTGGCGCTGGGCAGCAAGAAGGTGGAGGCCTGGACCAAGTCCACGCCGGGCCTGGCCAAGCACCACTACGCGCTCGTCTCCATGTTGCGCCTGGCACCGCACACGCTGAGCGCGAGCGAGGAAGCGCTGCTGGCCGGTGCGTCCGACCCGCTCAGCCAGCCGCAGGCCATCTACAGCATCTTCGCCAACGCCGATATGCCCTGGCCCAAGATCACCATCCATGGCCAGGAAGTGACGCTGGACCAGGAAAGCTATGTGAAGTACCGCGAGGACCAGGACCCCGCCGTGCGCAAGCAGGTGTTCGACGCCTTCTGGAAGACCTTCAAGGCCTTTGAGCACACCTTCGGCGCCGTCTACCTGGCCAACCTCAAGGGCACCGTGTTCAGCGCGCAGGTGCACAAGTACCCGAATTCCGTGAGCCAGGCGCTTTCCAACTACAACACGCCGGAAGCCGTCTACCGCACCTTGGTGACGGAAGCCAACGCCGGCCTGCCCGCCCTGCACCGCTACTTTGCCCTGCGCAACAAGATGCTGGGCCTCAAGGATGCTGGCTATTCCGATATCA
The DNA here is from genome assembly GCA_019234745.1 of Burkholderiales bacterium. Taxonomy (GTDB): domain Bacteria; phylum Pseudomonadota; class Gammaproteobacteria; order Burkholderiales; family Chitinimonadaceae; genus JAFAKZ01. Next base: position 2,159 of record JAFAKZ010000187.1, on the reverse strand, counting down.
ACGTGCCGCTGGCCAAGCCGCCGCGCAGCTATACGGTGGCCGAGGCTGAGTCGCTCACGCTGGATGCCCTCAAGCCGCTGGGCGAGGACTACGAGAAGCACCTGGCCGCCGGCTTCGCGGGTGGCTGGATGCACGCCGTGCCGCAGCGCGGCAAGCGTAGCGGCGCCTATATGAACGGCGCCGCCTACGATGTGCACCCCTACCTCCTGATGAGCTTCAACAACGACTACAACTCCGTGTCGACGCTGGCGCACGAGTGGGGCCACGCCATGCACACGGTGTACGCCAACCACCAGCCCTACGAGACATCCGACTACGCCATCTTCGTGGCCGAAATCCCCTCCACGGCCAACGAGATGCTGCTGGCCGACTACGTCGTGGCACACGCCCAGACCAAGGAGGAGAAGATCTTTGCGCTGAGCCAGGAATTGGAGCAGCTGCGTGGCACCTTCTTCCGCCAGGCGATGTTTGCCGAGTTCGAGTTGAAGGCGCACGAAGCCGTGGAGAAGGGCGAGCCCTTGACGGGCGAGCGCCTCAGCGCCATCTACCTCGACCTCTTGCGCCGCTACCACGGCGACAAGGAAGGCGTGGTGAAGATCGATGACCTGTACGGCATCGAATGGGCCTATATCCCGCACTTCTACGCGGACTTCTACGTATTCCAGTACTCGACCTGCCTGGCCGCAGCATCCTACTTCGCCGAAGGCATCGAGAAGGGTGACACGGCCATGCGTGACCGCTACTTCAAGATGCTGAGCGCCGGCGCGAGCGACGACCCCTACCAAATCGTCAAGGCAGCCGGCCCCGACCTCGCCAGCCCCGAACCCTACCGTGCCCTGGTACGTCGTATGAACAGCGCGGTGGACCAGCTGGAGGCGCTGCTGGCGACGAAGTAAGCGTCCTACGGCAACGGTAGAGCATAGACTTGGGCGGATTTCTCGGAATCCGCCCTTTTTGCGTCTGGCGTGCTTGTAGGCTGCTATTAAGTGCAGTGCAATGCACCCTACCTAACGCTCAATGACGGTCACGCAGGGTGGGTTGATAAACCTAATCCGCCCTACCAAAGCTGCGACTGGCAATGCTACCAAGGCGAGAATTGCCAAACGGTTGGGGCGCCTAGGTACGGTTTGACTACACTGATAGTTCGGGGGATCGCTGAACTGTCAGGGGTAGTCATGTTGCGCGCCGTTCTTGCTTCGCTGCTTTGCTCTCTGTCTGTCCTGGCCGGCGCCGCCAATGCCGGCCTTGCCGTCGGCTACGCGCATAGTCTTGCCCTGCGTGACGACGGCACCGTATTCGCCTGGGGCGACGACAGCAGCGGCCAGCTCGGCTCCGGGCGCAAGCTGATGAGCACAACGGGCGTTCCGGTCGTCTTCCCGAACGGCGGCAAGGTTTCGTGGGCCGTGGCGGGGCGCAACCACTCCGTGGCGCTCCAGACGGACGGCAGCGTGTGGGCCTGGGGCCAGAACGACTACGGCCAGCTGGGCGACGGTACGTATACCGGGCGCAGCGTGCCGGAGAAGGTGGCCGGGCTATCGGGCGTAGTCGCCATCGCGGCCGGCGACGCACATTCCGTGGCGGAAACGAGCGACGGCAAGGTATGGGCCTGGGGCTACAACGAGGACGGCGAGCTGGGCAATAACGACGATTCCTCCGTCGCGACGCCCGTGCAGGTGGTTAATATCCCCGCCGTATCAGCCATCAAGGCTGGCAGCTCGCACACGGTGGCGCTGTCGAATGGCGTCGTATGGACCTGGGGCGACAACAGCTATGGCCAGCTGGGGGACCAGGAAGGCCTGCCGCGCCTCTACGCCGACTACGTGTATATCAACGCCAATATCGTCGCGGTGGATGCGGGCGGCGACAGCACCTTCGCCATCGACAGCCTGGGCTACATCTGGGCCTGGGGCCGCAATGACAATTTCCAGCTGGCCGACGGCACGACCACCAGCCGGGCCACCCCGGGCATCATTCCCAACCTGCCGGCCATGGCGGCAATCAGCGGTGGGCCAGACGGCTGCTTGGGCATCGATGTATACGGCAATGTGTGGATCTGGGGCTACGGCGTGTGGGATACGCCCACCACGCTGGGCAATACGGAGCAGGCCGTCGGCGTATCGACGGGCGCCTACTTCGGCCAGGTGCTGTTCAAGGACGGC
>JAFAKZ010000155.1 GCA_019234745.1 Burkholderiales bacterium | reverse complement strand
TTCAACGAATCGAAGATGGTGACGCTATGGGGCGGCTTTTCGCTCAAGTGGTATGTGCAGATCTTCCACGACACGGAAATCGTCGACGCCTTCGTGCGCTCCCTGCGCATCGGCTTCTTCACGGCTGGCGCTTCCGTGGTGCTGGGCACGCTGGCGGCGTTTGCGCTGGTGCGCTACCCGCGCTTCACGGGCCGTACGCTCTTCATCGCCCATATCAATGCGCCCTTGGTGGTGCCCGAGGTGATCACGGGGCTATCGCTGCTGCTCTTCTTCGTGGCGATCCAGAACAGCGGCCTGCCCATCGAGCGCGGCCTGTTTACCATCTGGATCGGCCATACGTCCATCTGCGCGTCCTACGCAGCCGTCGTCATCAAGTCGCGCCTGCAGGAAATGGACAAGTCGCTGGAGGAGGCAGCCATGGACCTGGGCTCGCGCCCGTTCGAAGTGTTCTACCTGGTGACGCTGCCGCAGATCGTGCCGACCTTGATGTCGGCGTGGCTGCTTACCTTCACCATCTCACTGGACGATGTGGTGTCGTCCGCCTTCCTCTCTGGCCCGGGCTCCACCACGCTGCCGCTGGTCATTTTCTCGCGCGCACGCCTGGGCCTGAACCCCAGCGTGAACGTCGTGGCCACCATTACCGTGGCCATCGTCGGTACGGCTGTGCTGGCCGGCAGCCTGTGGATGGCGCGGCAGGAGCGGCGGCGCGAGGCAGAGCAGGCTGCAGCCTATCGGGAAAGTGTTGCGGCGGGAGCGTGATTGATGGCGCCCATCCAACACGGCGCATCTTATCGCTTTGTCGGATGACCGTTTACCTATATAGTGGCATGCCTTTTAGGGTGGGTGCGTTGCGCGCGTCGTTCGCACATCTGCCTAAATCAAATATTTGGCCTAACGAATAAGTTGATCGGCCTCGCGGTCGATGCATAGCACGTGGAGTGTGTGATGAAGAAGCGTTTTTCCAGCTATCTGCTCATGGGCAAGGTGGCGACTCTGCCAGGTCTCGCCAACAAGGCAATGGCAGCCAACCCACCCAGCTACGCCGACCTGACGAAGTCCAGCCTGAGTATCGTCCCGCTGCCGGCTCCCGGCGTGATTCTGACGACGACGCCGTACGGCAACAACCCGACGATATGCGCACCCAATAGCGTGCCGGCCACCACGTCGATGTCGGTCGTCGTGACAGGCGTAATGCCTGGCGACACCGTGTACCTGGCGGCCTCGACCGACAGCAACGATCCGAGCTTCCTGCAACTCGACGGGAATCTTCAGATCGGCAAGCAGAACTTGACCATCATTGACTCAATCGTCAACGCACAGTCCACGATCAAGGCTGAAGCGCTGTCCGGTACGCCGACCACGGCCGTTAAGTTCGATGTGGATATCAACAAGCTGGGTAGTGCCGGTTTCTCGTTCGCGGACCGAAGCCAGTTCGTCATGCAGGCCGTGATCGTTCCGCAGGGGGCCCTGCCGAGCAGCAGCAACTACTGGAGCCTGATGCGCTACTCGCCGTTGATGACCGTGTCGATGGATGCGGGCTACAACCAGTACTCTTCCTGCTACGGCTATTGAGTACAGTAATGCAGCCGAATGTGGTGCCGACGGCCGTGGGTGACACGGCCGTTGTCTATAGTAGTCGGCGCATACGCATTCGGACGGTGGCCGAGGACGATCTGCCCCTGCTCTGGGCTGCCATGCAGGCGCCGGACTTCGAGCGCTTTTGGCCGCCACCGCAACCCGATTCGTACGCGGCATTGTGTGATCGCTTCCGTTGGCTGCGCCGACTGGAGCAGACACTGGAGATCGACGCCATTGCTACGCTTGCCGCGACGGGCGAGCCCTTTGCCTGGCTCAAACTCTCCGGTATCGACACGCATCACCGCAAGGCTGAGTTCTCGGTCTACGTTCACCATCTGCGCGGTACCCGCGCCGCGCAGGAAGCCGTCGTGGCGGCAATCGAACTCGCTTTCGGCATGGTCGACAAGCTGTTCGCCCATGCCCTCGCCGACAACCGGCCAGCCATCCGCTTGCTGCACCATCTAGGCTTCCGTGAGGAAGGGCGATTGCGCGGAGAAATCGCCGGCCGTGATGGTTTGCGCCAGGACGTGCTGCGCTTCGGCCAGCTGCGGCCGGACTGGGAAGCCCAATCGGCGCGTCGCCTGCTGAGCCCGGCCCAACTTACGATTGCCCCTGGCGATGACCGTTAGCTTATTTTTTGCCCCTCATCCGGACGACGAGATCATCGGCGCCGGCGCCCATCTGGCTTTGGCCCATTTGAACGGCGACGCGATCAAGATCGTCGTGGTGACCGATGGTGGCCTGGGTGGAGACCGGGACGTGCGCCGTGCGGAGACCTTGGCCGGCGCCGCCGCGCTCGGCCTGCCCGATACTGCCTGGACTTTCTGGAACTGCCCGGACGGTGCCGTACCGCTCAATGCCACTAGCCTGGCGGCCATCCACCAACTGGTGGCGGAGTGGCGACCGCACCGCATCTATCTGCCGGCGCCTGCTGAACAACACCCGGATCACCGCCGCGTGACGCGCGCCGTGCTCCTGGCGCTGACGGGCAAGTGGCGCGGCGAGCTGTGGTTCTACGAGACGGTGTCGCCCATGCCCTTCGTGAACCGTCTGCAGCCGGCCGAGCAGGGCTGGGTCAAGAAGCAGGCGGCACTGGCCTGCCACGCCAGCCAGACGGCGCAGTTCGACTACGCCAGCCTAACCAATGCCATTGGCAGCCTGCGGGGCATGGCGGCCGGCTATGCTCGGGCAGAAGGTTTTCTCGTCTATGACTGGGACGGCAGCCCGCAGAATTTTTTCGAGGCGGTGCCGCTCCTGAGCATCGTGATGCGCGCCTCGCGTGCCGAGTACCTCATCCACGCGCTGAACAGCGTGGCCGCGCAGGAATACGACATGATCGAGGTCGTGCTGGTCTGGTTCGGTGTCGAACCTCCGCCGCTCGACCGTTTCCCCGGTCTGCAGATCACCGTCGTGGCGGGCGGCGACAACCGTGCAGACAACCTGAATCGCGGCGTGGCCGCGGCCAGCGGCGAGTTCCTGGCCATTTTGGACGAGGATGACGTCGTCGACGCCAGCCACTATGCCAATCTGATCAATGAGCTGCGTACCGATCCACGCATCGACGTGGCTTACACGGGCACGCGCTTGCAACGTTGCCGCCTTGCCGGCGACCGAGTCGTCACGCTGGCCGAACTGCAGACGTTCCAGGAGCCCGTGTCGCCACAGCGGCTGTTGCTGGGCAACGTGTTGCCTATCCATGCCTTTGCCTGCCGTACGGCACTCCTGCGCGGCTATGCATTCGACCCCACCCTGGGAGCCTACGAAGACTGGGACATGCTGCTACGCCTGGCTTTCGATGGCCGCCACTTCCGTCAGGTCGAGGGCATCACGGCCGAATACCGTCTGTTCGGCGAGGAGGCTGATCTGGTCGAGCGGCACCGGCAACGCGGATACGAGCGCTGGGCCGCTGTTGTGCAGGGTCGCTACGTGGGGCGGCTGCAGCCGGCCCATCTGGCAGCCTTGTACGATCGACAGCACCGCCTGCAGCAGCAACATGATGCTGCGCAGGCTGCCCTGCGCAGGGTGCAGGTAGAGGTGACAACGTTGCGCGCAAGAGCCGCGGCTGCAGATGAGCAGGATGCCCTGCTCAATCGGGTCGCTGCGCGGCTCCCAACGCCATTGAGCGCGACCGGTAATACGGTGCGTACGGCGGCCCTCGCGCTTGCGCGTAGCGGTCCGACCATCTGCGTGGTTATGCCCGTATACAACACGCCGCCCGAATTGCTGGACGAGGCGGTGCAGTCGGTGCTGGACCAGGCCTATCCGAACTGGACCTTCTGCATCGTCGATGACGGCTCGACGCGCCCCGATACGCTTGCCACCCTCAAGGCCATGGCCGACACGTTTGCACATGACGGGCGCGTACGTATCCGCTTCATGGATAGGAACCAGGGCATCGTGGCGACGACGAACGTGGCGGTCACGCTGGACGATTCACCCTGGATCGCCTTCTTCGACCATGACGACAGGCTCGATGCCGAGGCGCTGTTTCACATTGCGCTCACGCTCAGCGAAAACCCGCAGGCGCGGTTGGCCTATACGGACAACCGCCTGATCGATCGGGCCGGGGCGCTGCTCAATACCTACTCCAAGCCGGACTGGTCGCCCGCCTTGCTGCTCTCGTGCAACTACATCAATCACCTGGCGGTGATCGATCGTACCTTTTTCGATGAGATCGGCGGTCTGCACGACGAGTACGAAGGTGCGCAGGACTACGGCCTGATGCTGGAGTGCGTGCGCCGGTTGCGCCACGATGAGGTCGTGCATATCGCCCGGCCGCTGTATGACTGGCGCACCACGGAAACCTCGGTCGCCTACGACCCGCAGCAGAAGCCCCATTCCGCCACTTCATCCTTCAAGGCCATCGAACATCACCTGGCCCGGCTGGGCAAGGCGGATGTGCGCGTGGGTTGGGAGGACGGCTACCCCGGCATCCATGCAGGATGGTCGGCCACACCGCGATCCATGCATGCCGTCATCGTCAGCCGCGATAACGAAACGGGCCTGGGCAAGCTACTGGAGGCGCTGATGGCTTGCGACACGCACGCCTGGCAGGCGACCGTGGTGCTGGCCCGTGCCGACGCGGACTACGCGGCCGGGCTACAGCGTGACTATGCCGCTTGTGAGCAGATTCGTTGGTTGCGCGACGAGCGCCCGCTCAACTGGAGCGCCTCGGCCAATCGCGCCGCCCGCAGCGCCGATACTTCCACCTTGCTGTTCCTGGCCGACCATGTGCTGCCGGTCGCGGCCACCTGGTTGCCGCGCATGTTGCGCTACCTGGAGCTGAACGCCGTAGGCATCGTCGGCGCCCGTCTGCAATTGGCAGACGGTGGTGTGAGGCATCTCGGGGTATTGACTGATGTCCAAGATATCGCGACCGAGAGCACCGACCCGGGTGCCCGCCAGGAGCGGGCCGTGAGCCGTGAAGTCAGCGCCGTGCGTCGTGACGTGATGCTGGTGGATGCGGCCTTGTTCCGGGATATTGGTGGCTTCGACGAACGCTTGCCAAGCCTCTTGAACGACGTCGATTTCTGTCTACATGCCCGTGCGCGTGGCCACCACGTAATGCTGGCTTGCGATGCAGTGTGGATCACATCGCATGTGGCAGGAGCGGCATCGGAGCCGCGCCAGCTCGAAGCCGAGCAGGCTATCGTGCGCTCGCGCTGGCCCGTCGGCTTGCTGCAAGAGCGCTACGATACGCACTACGACCTGGCGCACCGCAGTACGCGCATCCTGCACGTGGCGGGAGGAGAAGCGTGAGCACCGATCTCGTGATCAGGCCACTGGAAAGCGATGAACTGGAGTGCGTCGCACAGGGCTTCGCCAGCGCCTTCCACGTCTATCGCGCGCCCGCCGAGTGGCGACGTCGCTTCGCCCCGGGGGTGGCAAGTGCCATGGTGGCACATGCGCAAGGCGACGAGATGCCGCTGGCCTTCTACGGCGCTACGCTGCACGATGCCAGCTGGCGCGGGCAGGCCGTGCAAGTGGGGCACATCGTCGATGTATTCAGCCACCCAGATGGACGACAAGCGCATCCGCATGTGTTCCAGCAAACGGCGAAAGCGTTTTTTGACCACTTCTGCGGCCCTGGCAAGATTCAGGTGTTGTACGGCTTCCCTTCACGCGGACATTCGCGCCTGGGTGAACGTTACCTGGACTACCGGAACCTGGCGGCACCTACTTGGCATGGTTGCGACCTGGCCCAGTTGCGGCGCGATATGGCTGCCGTGTCCTACGCCGGACGCGTGGTCGAACTGAGTTCGCTTGACTGCTTGGGCGAGCGGATACGACCGGCGAACGCCGACTGGCTGCATTTCGACATGTCGGCTGCTGCGATGGTGCGACGCTTCCCGCTGGGCGGGCAGGCAGGGTACCGCGCATTTGCTTTGTTCCGAACGGCGGCGGATGAGCTGCTCGGCATCGCTATTGTGCGCGTCATTGGCGACACGGCCTGGCTGATGAGTTTGCATGCGGCGCAGCCCGCGCTGGCCGTCGGTCTTTGGACGCGCCTGGTGCCGTCGCTCCAAGCCACGGGTGCACGGCGTGCTGTCACGATGATCAGCCCCGCGCACCATCTGGGCGCCGTCCTGCCCGAGCTGGGTTTCGTCACGACCGATGCCGCGTTAGCGGTGGTACCGACCTACCGCGTGTTCGACGACAGCCTCGATGCGATCGCACTTGGCCATCATTTCTCGTACGACCTGTTCCACATGGACATCCTGTAGCGGCGCTTGACCTACTGTACTTCGTACACCTGCGCATATCGGCCCTGCGCCAACATATCGTTGAAGCTCTTGGTGGGCGTGCTGCCGCGCCCGTAGCCGAGCAGTAGGCGTGCGCCGCGGAAGTCCGTCAAATCCCGGTCCACGGTCAGCCGTGCGTCCAGGGTTTCCAGCATTCCGGAGCTGTAGGCCAATGGCTGCGATGCGTCGAACGGCAGCCATGCATCGTTCTGGTGCAGGTACAGGGTGCCCGTCGGCATCAGCAGTGCGATGAAGCTGTTGCCCGGCAAGTGGGCGTCGCGCGAGTCGGGCTGCAAGTGTACCGAGACGGTCTGTCGGTCGAGCGGGCCGCTCACGCTGGCCGACGCCGCGAAGGGCTTGGCGAGCGTCGATAGGGCCGGCGGCGGCAGCCGCTGTGGTCCATCGATGTAGTACCAGTCGATCAGCGTTTTTGGAACGACATAGCTGGTGGCGAGCAGGAACGCTGCCAGCGCGCCGCCGGCCAAGCGCTTACGCAATCCCGGTTGCGCGCTGCTGGCATGGCCGGACAAGGCATAGCCCAGCATGAGCATGGGGCAGGTGAAATAGCGGCCCTGCACGCCGGCGATCGTGGGCGCACCCCACTGCGTCCAGGTCGTCGCCAGCGCGAAAAAGATCAGCAGCATGGCACTGAAAGCGCCAAGCACGAGTACCAGACGGGTTGCGTAGTCGCGCCGAATGCGTCGGACGGAGAGGCTGAGCACGCCGAGTGCAAGCAGCATATCCATGGCAAACGTGTAGAAGCTACGCGGCAGCTGAATCTCCAGCCAACCAAACACGCCGACGAAGGAAGCTTCATAGGCGTGAGCCAAGTCGGTGTTGGTCAGCGTATTGGACAGCAGCTGCAGAAAGTTGCCCGGGTGTGCGAAATACTGGTGAATGAAGAAAGAGGTGGGATAAGCACGTACGACGCGTAGGTCTGCCGTCGTTTTCAATGCAATGACGGTCCAGCACAGGCAGGCTGCCAGAGTTACACCGGCCCCGGCGAGTCCTTTGCCGGAGCGGCGAGCCAGCGCCACGGCAAAGGGCATAAGCACCATGGGCAGCATATTGTTGCGGCTGGTGGCGACCAGGAAGATAGACAAGCAGAGCATGGCCATATGGCATGGCGTGAAGGTGCGCGCAGCATCCATGCCGCGCATGAACAGTGCGATGCCCAGCACGCACAGAGCAGTCGCCACGCCATCCTGCGAGGCCGAGATGTCTTGGAACAGGCACATGGGCAACAGCAGCACCGCTGCGACGAAGGCATTCATTGGGTAGGTGCGCAAGGCCGCCAGTATGATCGCCACCACGCTCAGCAGGGCGCACAGGCGGGCAAGCCGGTAGGACGTATCGAGGTCGAGGTGCAGTCGTTCGCCGATAGCTAGGGCAACGGCTTGCGGCGTGTAGACAAGGGGGAAGTAATAGCCGACGGCGGGGTCCTCCACGAAATGGCGCGTGCCCGTCCATTGAAGGTGACTTTCCTCGCGGACCTGGCCGAGGTCGATTGGCGTACCCGGCCTGCGCCCGTAAAAGGTGTAGCCGCGCAGGTAGGCATTCAAGCCGTCGTCGGTCAGATAACCTGAGCTGCTGCCTTGCGGTGTATTGAGGGTTATCACGCCCTTGCTGAGCCAGTAGGCGCGCAGCAGGTGGGAGTGCTCGTCGGGCGACTGCCCGGGCGGCACGATTAGCGACAGGATGATGCCTGCGACCAGTAGCAGCAAAACCCAGGCGCGACGCAGCATCGACACCTGGAGCCCGGTGACTGTGGTGGAATCCATGGCGGCCACTCTAGCGGGATTCGCCGTCGATTTTGGGCGGCAGGTACTTGCCTATGGGCCGCATGGGTACATTGGCCACATCGTAATTGACGAAGGCGAGGATCAGCTGCAAGCCAATCAGCACGGGCAGCGCGGCCAACATGATGGTGCCGAGCGGCGTGGGTACGGCGAGGCTGAGCGCGCGCGCCCAGTGGATGGCGCCGAACACCACGCCGAAACTCAATAAGGCAACGCCGACGACCAGCTCCAGGGTCGCGGCCGTCATGTCGCGCAGGAAATAGTTGTAGAACACGCGCTTGCCGAAGTTGCGCAGGTGTTTGGTTATGAACTCGCCGATGATGCGCGAAATCTTCAGGTTGGACGTTTCTTCGCCGTACACGGCGTCCATCGGCACGTCTGCCACCACGGCACGTAGCGTGTTGAGGCGGAATAACATATCCGTCTCGAAGAAATAGCGCTTGCTGATCTTGTCGAGCGGCAGGTGTGCCGCCACGCGCGCGCTGATGGCCGTGTAGCCGTTGGTGGGGTCGAAGATGTTCCAATAGCCACTGGACAGCTTGGCCATGAAGGACAGCACCGCATTGCCCAAGAGCCGCACGAGCGGCATGCGGCGTATGCGAGTCAGGTCGTAGAAGCGGTTGCCCTTGGTGTAGTCGGCCCAGCCTTCCTGGATGGGGGCGACGAATCTCGGCAGCAGCGCTGGGTCCATCTGCCCATCGCCGTCTATCTTCACGATGATGCCTGCACCATCGGCGATGGCGGCCCGGTAGCCCGCCATCACGGCGCCGCCAACACCCTGGTTCTCGGCATTGCGCACGACGCGCACGCGCGCATCACGGCAGTTTTCCGTCACAAAGTCGCCGCTGGCGTCGGGGCAACAATCATCGACGACATAGATGTGTGCGACTTCTGGGCCGACGCGAGCGATCACGTCCAGCACATGGTCGCGTACCTTGTAACTGGGAATGACGACGGCGACGCAGGCGGCCGGCTGA
>JAFAKZ010000602.1 GCA_019234745.1 Burkholderiales bacterium | reverse complement strand
GTCTACCACACGCTGGACGAGGTCATGCACTTCTATGTAGAGCGCGATATCGACCCGGCCCACTGGTACCCGACGCACAATGGCAAGGTGGAAAAGTTCGACGATCTGCCGCCCGCCTTGCGCGTCAATGTGGATACGCGTACGGCGCCCATGGACCGCAAGCCCGGCGACAAGCCGGCGCTGACGGCGGAAGAGATCGCTGACGTGGAGGCTTTCCTGAAGACGCTGACGGATGCCGACGCGGGCGGGTGACCTAGCCATTCAGCTAGGCTGTTGATAGGCACTTCTGTACCTGTGCAAGCTGTAGCGGCAGCTAGTGGCGCCCATCCCTTACGCGTCATTCCCGCAAAGGCGGGAATCCAGGACGATGTCCGAGGTATCGCATACTGCGCGAGGCGACCTTCGGCCGCCACTGGGCTCCCGCCTTCGCGAGAGCGACGCGGCTATTTCTTCTTGAGTATCGTCTCGACTGCAGAGATCAGCTTCGCGGCCGTAAAGGGCTTGACGACGAAGCCGTCGGCGCCGAGGGTCATGGCCGTCTTCACCCGCTCCAGCGTTGCCTCGCTGCTGACCATCAGCACCCGGGGCGGCTTGCGCAGGGACTTCAGGTTTGCGAGTACGTCCAGCCCGCTGGAGCCGGGCAGATTGATGTCGACTAGCGCAATGGTGGGTGAGCGGTCCTTGCAGTCGCGCATGCCTTCCTCGCCCGTGGCAGCGGCGCCGATCGATTCCAGCCCAGCATCGCGCAGGATGCCCAGGATCAGTTTGCGCAGCACCGCGTCGTCATCGACGACGTAAAAGGTCGGTTTGCTGGCTCCCAAGGGGTCCGACATCGGCATCTCCCGGCCGGCATCGTAGCCGCTGGTATAATCGCCAGGCCCACCACGTGCCGAATCTACTGAATATTATGTCCCGAATCCAGGCGCTGCCCGACCACCTGATCAACCAGATCGCCGCCGGCGAGGTCGTCGAGCGCCCTGCGTCGGCGCTCAAGGAGTTGCTGGAAAACAGCCTGGACGCGGGCGCCTCTGTTGTCAGCGTAGACTTGCTGGAAGGGGGAAGCAAACTCGTCCGGGTGACCGACGACGGCCGCGGTATCGAACGCGAGGACCTGAGCCTGGCGCTCAGCCGCCACGCCACCAGCAAGATCGCCAGTCTGGAAGACCTGCAGCGCGTGCGTACCCTGGGTTTTCGCGGCGAAGGCTTGGCCAGTATCGCCTCCGTATCGCAGCTGGTGCTCACCAGTCGGCGCGAAGGGGCAGGGCAGGCCTGGCGCGTCAGTGCCGACAACGGCCAGATTCACGATGCGGAGCCTGCGGCGCTCGCGGCCGGTACCGTGGTGGAAGTGCGCGACCTGTATTTCAATGTACCGGCGCGGCGCAAGTTCTTGAAGACACCCGCCACCGAGTACGCCCATTGCGACGATGTGTTCAAGCGCGTGGCACTGGCGCGGCCCGATCTGGCGCTCACGCTCACGCACAACGGCAAGGCGCAATGGCGGCTGAAGCCGGAAAGCGCGGCCGAGCGCATTGCCGCCGTGCTGGGGCGGGAGTTTGCCGACAGCATGTTGGCCATCGACGAATCTGCCGGTCCCTTGACCCTGCGCGGCTTTGCCGGTTCGCCCACCGTGTCGCGCGCCAGCCGGGACGCCCAGTTCGTATTTGTAAACGGCCGCTTCGTGCGCGACAAGGTGGTGAGCCACGCCGTGCGCGAGGCCTACCGCGACGTGCTGCACCTGGAGCGCCAGCCGCTCTACGTTCTGTTTATCGACATGGACCCGGAAGCGGTGGACGTAAACGTCCACCCCACCAAGACGGAAATCCGCTTCCGCGAGTCGCAGCCCGTGCACCGCTTCCTGTTCCACGCCCTGCACAAGGCGCTGGCCAGCACCCGCGCCGGTGCCCAGCTTGTTACAACAGAGCCGGCTGCGCCGATCGAGCGCATACAACCGAGCTATGCGCCCAGCTTCCAGCAGATGCGCATGCCCTTGAGCGTGCGCGAGCAGCCGGCGGGCGACTTCTACGGCAC
>JAFAKZ010000283.1 GCA_019234745.1 Burkholderiales bacterium | reverse complement strand
TCCGGATAGCGGCAGTCCTCGCCCTTCCATACCCAGTTCTCGTTCTCGGACTTGGCCAGCGCGTCCACATCCAGCACCGTTTCCCATTGCGGCTCGGGCTTGCGGTATTCATCCAGCGTCGTGCGGCGCCACAGGCCGCGCGGGTGCTCGCCGTCGCGCCAGAAGTTGTAGAAGAAGTTCCCCATCTTGCTCACGTAGGGGATACGCGCCTTGGAGTCGAGGATTTCCTGGATCTGGTCGCGCAGCGCGCCGAAACCCGGTTCCTTTTCCAGCAGGCCGCTGCTGACGGCGTTATGGGCCTTGACCCAACTCAGCGCTTTGTCGCCCGTGACGTCTTCCAGCCACTGGTTAGGGTCAGCTGGTTCCTTCGCTTGTACCACCATGGATGCTCCCAGCAGGACAAGGGATAGCAAGGTTGTTTTCATGTATGCCTCCTCTCGAAATCAAGTGTGGGGGCGAGCATAGGGGATGGGCGCCTGCCAAGGCGAATTTCTGTGACGAGCTGTTGTATAGGCGTATGAATTGCAGCCGAGGACGGCCTATTCGTCGTCCAGGCCGCCCAGCACACGTCGGATGACGTCGTAGGCAAAGCCACGCGACTGCAGGAAGCGAGCCTGTTTGGCCCGCGCTGCGGCATCTGTAGGAAGCTGGCCGAACTTCTTATCCCACGCCGCGCGGGCGCGGCTCAATTCGTCGCCGCTGTCGTCGGAGTCGGCAAGCACGGCGAGCGCTGCTTGGATCGTACTGTCGGCTACGCCGCGTTCGCGTAGCTCGGCCTCCAGACGGTAGCGGCCGAAGCGCTTGGCATTGGCTTCCACGTAGGCCTGGGCGAAGCGCGCATCCGACAGCCAGTCGCGCGCTTCCAGGTCGTCCAACAGGGTCTGTATATCGGTCGACTCGCCATGCCTGGTGAGCTTGCGCTGCAGCTCGGCGCGGGAATGCTCGCGCGCCGACAACAGCTTCAGCGCCTTGGCGCGCAGCTCGGCGTCGTTCACGCCTGCTTGTACAGCCAGTCGATGTAGCGGCCAACGCCCTGGTCGACGTTCAGGAACTCCTCCTGGTAGCCAGTGGCGCGCAGCGCGCTGATGTCCGCTTCCGTATAGCTCTGGTACTTGCCCTTGAGCGCCTCGGGGAAGGGGATGTACTCGATGATGCCCTCGGCTACCAGCTGTTCCAGCGTCAGCACGGGCTTACCCTCCTGGCGGCGGCAGGCATTGACGTTGGCGGCGGCAAGTTCATTGAAGCTTTGCGCGCGGCCCGTGCCCAGGTTGAAGATGCCGCTCTTGCCCGGATTGTCGAGGAAATGCAGGTTGACCTTCACCACATCCTCCACCGACACGAAGTCGCGGCGCTGCTCGCCATTGCCATAGCCGTCGCAGCCTTCGAACAACTTCACCTTGCCGTGCTCGCGGTACTGGTGGAAGTGGTGGAAGGCGACCGAGGCCATGCGGCCCTTGTGGCCTTCGCGCGTGCCGTAGACGTTGAAGTAACGCAGGCCGACGACCTGAGCGTTCAGGTCGGCGCTACGGCGGCGTACGATCTGGTCGAACAGGAACTTGGAATAGCCGTAGACATTCAGCGGGCCTTCGAACTCGCGCGATTCCTTGAACACGCGGCCGGCACCGTAGACAGAGGCGGAGGAGGCGTAGATAAAGGGAACCTGCTCGATCTGGCAATAGTCCAGCAAGGCCAGCGAATACTGGTAGTTGTTGTCCAGCATGTAGCGGCCGTCGCGCTCCATGGTGTCCGAACACGCGCCCTGGTGCAGGATGGCGTCGATCTCGCCGTCGAAGTCGCCCGCATCGATCTGCTCGATGAAGTCTTCCTTGTCGATATAGTGCGCGATCTCGCAGTCGACCAGGTTGCGGAACTTGTCGCCGTTCTTCAGGTTGTCGACGGCGATGATGTCGGTCAGGCCACGCGCGTTGAGGGCGCGGACGATATTGGAGCCGATGAAGCCGGCCGCGCCGGTGACGACGATGTACATGGGGATGTCCTTGTGAGCAATGTTTGCGTCAATATTCCTATTTTAACCACAGTTGGCCATACCGCACGGTATGCCGAAAGCAGGACGGCTGCTATAGTCCGCGCCGCACGGCATCTTTGATAAGTT